>DATJLY010000485.1:0-9279 GCA_035509095.1 Allostellaceae bacterium
CGCCCCTCGAAGTTGCGGTTCGAGGTGCTTGCGCAGCGCTGCCCGGGCGTCAGCTTGTCGGGGTTCATGCCGAGGCACATCGAGCAGCCCGCTTCGCGCCATTCGAATCCCGCCTCGAGGAACACGCGGTCGAGCCCCTCCTCCTCGGCCTGATGCTTCACGAGGCCGGAGCCCGGCACCACCAGCGCGTTGACGCCGGCCGCCACCTTGCGGCCCTTGGCGACCGCGGCCGCGGCGCGCAGATCCTCGATCCGGCTGTTGGTGCAGGAGCCGATGAAGACGCGCTGCACCGGCACCTCGGCGAGCTTCGTGCCGGGCTTCAGGTCCATGTACTCAAGCGACCGCTCGATCGAGCGGCGCCTGAACTCGTCCTTCTCGTCGGCAGGATTGGGCACGATGCCGGTGATCGGCAGCACGTCCTGCGGGCTCGTGCCCCAGGTCACTTGCGGCACGATCTCGGCGGCGTCGAGCACCACCTCGGTATCGTATCTGGCGCCAGGATCGGACGGGAGCAGGCGCCACGCCGCCACCGCCTGTTCCCAGCGCGCGCCCTTGGGCGACATCGGGCGGCCCTTCAGATACTCGTAGGTCTTGTCGTCGGGCGCGATGAGGCCGGCGCGCGCGCCCGCCTCGATCGACATATTGCAGACCGTCATGCGGCCTTCCATCGACAGGCCGCGGATCGCGCTGCCGGCATATTCGATCACGTGGCCGGTGCCGCCCGCGGTGCCGATGCGGCCGATGATGGCGAGGATGATGTCCTTTGCCGTGACGCCGAACGGCAGCTCGCCATCGACCCGGATCAACATGTTCTTGGCGCGGCGCTGAATCATGGTCTGCGTCGCCAGCACGTGCTCGACCTCGGTCGTGCCGATCCCGAAGGCAAGACAGCCAAAGGCGCCGTGGGTCGCGGTATGGCTGTCGCCGCAAACAAGCGTGGTGCCGGGAAGCGTGAATCCCTGCTCCGGCCCGATCACATGCACGATGCCCTGGCGAATGTCGTTCATGCCGAAATATTGCGGCAGGCCGAAATCCTTGACGTTGCGCTCGAGCGTTTCGACCTGGAGCCGCGATTCGGGCTCGGTGATGCCGACCGAGCGGTCGGTCGTCGGCACGTTGTGGTCGGCGACGACGAGCGTCGCATCGGGCCGCCGCACCGTGCGGTGCGACACGCGCAAGCCTTCGAACGCCTGCGGGCTCGTGACCTCGTGCACGAGATGCCGGTCGATATAGATGAGGCAGGTCCCGTCAGGCTGCTCGTCGATCAGGTGGCTCATCCAGATCTTGTCGTAGAGCGTGCGCGGCTCGGCCATCGTGCCCTTCCTTTCACTCTTTGGCTTCGGCGGCCGGCGCGGCATCGGCGCCATCGGTCGCGTCACGCGCGCGCTCGGCGATGCGCGCGGCCTTGCCGGTGCGGCCGCGCAGATAATAGAGCTTGGCGCGCCGGACCGCGCCGCGACGCATGACCTCGATCGCGGTGATGCGCGGCGAATAGAGCGGGAACACCCGCTCCACCCCTTCGCCGTAGGAGATCTTGCGCAAGGTAAAGCTCGAATTGAGGCCGGCGTTCTTGCGCGCGATGCACACGCCCTCGAACGCCTGAATGCGCTCGCGCTCGCCTTCGACCACCTTGATGCTCACCTTGACGGTGTCGCCAGGACTGAATTCCGGCACGCCGCGCTGCGCCAGGAGCTTCTTCACTTGCTCGGCTTCGAGCGTCTGCAACAGGTTCATGATACCGACCTCCTAATTCTTCTCGCCGTCCGCGCCGGCGCGCAGCCGTTCCCACAGATCGGGCCGCCGCTCGCGCGTCGCCCGCATCGCCTCTTCCTCGCGCCAGCGGCGAATCTCGGCGTGATGGCCCGAGAGCAGCACGTCCGGCACGTCCATGCCGCGCCAACTTTGCGGCCGCGTGTAATGCGGATATTCGAGGAGCCCCCGGCAAAAGCTTTCCTCGTCGAGCGCATTCTTGTCGCCGATGACGCCCGGCAAGAGCCGCACGCAGGCATCGACAAGCGCGATCGCCGCCGGCTCGCCGCCCGAAAGCACGAAATCGCCGAGGCTCAGCTCCTCGATGGCGCGGGCATGGAGGATGCGCTCGTCGATCCCTTCAAAGCGCCCGCACAAGAGCCGCACGCCGGGGCCCGCCGCAAGCGCGGTGACGCGCGCCTGGTCAAGGCGCCGCCCGCGCGGCGAGAGATAGATCAGCGGGCCCGGCGCCGCGGTGCCCTCGATCGCCGCGTCGATCACGTCCGCCCGCATCACCATACCGGGCCCGCCGCCGAACGGCGCATCATCGACCGTGCGGTGCCGGTCGCGCGCGAAGCCGCGTATGTCCACCGCCGCGAGCCGCCACAGGCCGTCGGCAAGCGCCTTGCCGGCGAGCGAATGGCCGAGCGGCCCGGGAAACATCTCCGGAAAGATCGTGAAGAGAGTGGCCTGCCAGGGCATCACGCCTCCACCGGCGGAGCAACGACGACCCGGCCGCGGTCGATATCGATCACCGGCACCGCGGCGCGGGTGAACGGCACCAGGATCGAGGCGCCCTCGGCGCGCGCGATCTCGAGCGTGGCGCCGGCGCCGAAATCGTGGATCGCGGCGATCCGGCCCAGATCCGTGCCATCCTCGAGCGAAGCCGCAAGCCCCAACAGATCGGCGTGATAGAACTCTTCCTCTTCGGTCGGCGGCAGCGCCGCGCGCGGCAGATAAAGCCGCATGCCTTTGATCCGCTCCGCGCCGTCGCGGTCCGCGACGCCGTCGATCGCGGCGAGCAGCACGCCCTTTGCCGCGCCCGTCACGGTGAGCGCCACGCGCTCGCCCGCCTCGTTCTCGATCGGGCCATAGCGCGCCAGCGCCTCGGGCTCGGCGGTGAAGCTTTTCACCCGCACCATGCCCTTGACGCCGTGCGGCGCCGTGACGACGCCGAGGCAAACGCGTTGCGCGGAGCCCGCCACGAGGATCAGCCTGCGGCCGCCGCCGCGGCCTTCGCGCGCTCTTGCGCCTTGGCCTTGGGCGCCGACTGCTTCGGCGTCTCGCTGATCTCCGGCTTCGGTCCGAGGCCGGCATCGCCCAAAAAGCGCGCCACGCGGTCCGACGGCAGCGCGCCGCGCTCGAGCCAATGCTTGATGCGCTCGCCGTTCATGACGAGGCGCTGCGCATGGTCGCGATCGAGCATCGGGTTGTAGGTCCCGACCTTCTCGATGAAGCGGCCGTCGCGCGGGCTGCGCGAATCGGCGATGACGATGCTGTAGAAGGGACGCTTCTTCGCGCCGCCGCGGGCTAGTCGGATTTTGAGGGCCATCGGGCCTCCTTCACGTGGAATGCGGGGATCAGCGGTGACCGGGCATGAGAGCCTGGATGCCGTGACGCATCAGGCCCTTTTGTCCCAGCTTGTTCATCCGCTTCATCATGCTTGCCATGTCCTGATACTGCTTCAGGAGCCGGTTGATCTCGGGCACCGTGGTGCCGGAGCCGCTGGCAATGCGGCGCCGGCGCGAGCCGTCCAAGAGCTTGGGATTGCGCCGCTCGGCCTTGGTCATCGAGCCGATGATCGCCTCTTGGCGCTTCAAGAGCTTCTCGTCGAGCTTTGCCTCGTCGAGCTGCTTCTTGATCTTGTTGACGCCGGGGAGCATGCCCAGCACGCCGCCCATGCCGCCCATCTTACGGAGCTGACGAAGTTGGGCCGCGAGATCGTCGAGATCGAAGCCGCCTTTCGCCATTTTCCTGGCGAGCTTCTCGGCCTCTTCCTGGTCGATCGTCTCGGCGGCCTTTTCGACGAGGCCGACGACGTCGCCCATGCCGAGGATGCGGCCTGCGACCCGCGACGCGTGGAACGGCTCGATCGCGTCGATCTTCTCGCCGGTGCCCATGTACTTGATGGGCTTGCCGGTGACGGCGCGCATGGACAGCGCGGCCCCGCCGCGCGCATCGCCGTCGACGCGGGTCAGGATGATGCCGGTGACGCCGACGCGCTCGGAAAACGCCTTGCCGACATTGACCGCGTCCTGGCCGGTCATGGAATCGACGACGAGCAGGCTTTCGGTGGGGCTGGTCGCGTCGCGCACCGCCGCCACTTCGAGCATCAGCGGCTCATCGATATGGAGCCGGCCAGCGGTGTCGAGGATGAGCGTGTCGAAGCCTTCGCGCCTTGCCTGGTCGAGCGCGCGCTTGGCGATGCCGACCGGGCGCTCGCCCATCACAATGGGGAGCGTCGGCACGTCGATCTGGCGGCCGAGCACGGCAAGCTGTTCCTGCGCCGCCGGACGCTGCACGTCGAGCGAGGCCATCAGGACCTTCTTCCGCTCGCGCTGCTTCAAGAGACGCGCGAGCTTTGCCGAGGTGGTGGTCTTGCCCGAGCCCTGGAGCCCCACCATCATGATGACGACCGGCGGCACGGCGTTGAGGTTGAGCCCTTCCTCGTGCGCCCCGCCCAGGGTCTCGACCAGATGGTCGTGCACGATCTTCACGACCATCTGCCCCGGCGTGACCGAGCGCAGCACGTCCTGGCCCACGGCCTTCTCGCGCACGCCGTTGACGAAATCGCGCACCACCGGCAGCGCGACGTCGGCCTCGAGCAGCACGACGCGGATTTCGCGCAGCGCGGACGCGACATCGTCCTCGCTGAGCGCGCCGTGGCGCGACAGCCGGTCGAAGACGGCGGAGAGCCGGTCGCTCAGGGTCTCGAACATGGGATAATCTCCCAAAACCGAACGGGCCAGTGCGCGACACTCGCGGACTGACCGGCCTCAAGGGCGCGCGAAGGCGAATTCCCGAAAAGCGGCGCGGAACCTAGGGCGCGGGACCGCCCCTGTCAACGCAAGGGGCTAGCCTTCGGCGCGAGGGGGCGACGCCGATTCGGGAGCCGGGACCGCCGCGCTGCCATTGAGCGCGTGGGCCGCCCTCCCTTACCATGTCATCAAAGCGGCAGCGGAGGCAAAGGCGGCGGCGAGTCGTGCCTCGATCCGGGCCGCTTGCCGGCCATTTCACCGGGAGATAGGCTGCCGGAACATCGCGGGAGGTCGCTTATGCTCACCGTGCGCCCGTTGCATCCCGTCTTCGCCGCGGAGGTCACCGGGCTCGACCTGCGCCAGGCGCCGAGCCCCGAATTGGCGCGCGAGATCGAAGGGATCATGGACCGGTACGCGGTCGCGGTGCTGCCGGCACAGTCCATCGACGATGCGCATCAGGTCCGGTTCTCGGCGATGTACGGCGATCTCGAGGTGCGGCCTTTGCAGCGCCTCAAGAAAGAGGTCCCGGACCCCGGCGACCGGATCGGCCACCGCGAGGTGTTCGACGTCTCGAACCTCGACGATGACGGCAACCCGCTCAAGACCGAGGACGACCGCCGCATCTATTCGCTGGCGAACCGCCTGTGGCATACCGACAGCTCGTTCCGGCAAGTCTCGGCGACCTATTCGATGCTGTCGGCGCGCGTGATCCCCCCGGTCGGCGCCGATACCGAGTTCGCCGACATGAGGGCCGCCTATGATGCGCTGCCGCAGGCGATGAAGATGCGGCTTCACGGCCTTGTCGCCGAGCATTCGATCTGGCATTCGCGATCAAAGCACGGCGGCTATGTCCCGAACGAGGAAGAGCGGGCAGCGCGGCCGCCGGCGCATCACCCGCTGGTGCGAACCCACGCCGGGTCGGGCCGCAAGACACTCTATATCGCCTCGCATGCGTCCCACATCCTCGGCATGGAGGTCGAGGAGGGCCGCGCGCTTCTTGCAGAGCTCATGGCGTTCGCAACGCAGGATCGGTTCGTCTACCGCCATCAATGGCGGCTCGGCGACCTCGTGATCTGGGACAATCGCTGCACCATGCATCGCGCGACCCCGTTCGAGGATCAGCGCTACCGGCGCGACATGCGCCGGACCACGGTCCGGGAAAAGGTCGCCGTTCCTGCCTGAGCCGCCGCAATTCCGCCATCACAATATCATGGAAATGGCGTGGAAGTTGACGCAAGGCGCGGGCGTTGTTCCGCCGTCTTCGATGACGAAGACCGAGAGCAACAGGACCCAACCCCCATGACCAAGACCCCTCTCTACGCCGCGGCGCTCGCCTTCTTGTCCCTCACCGCGCTGCCGGCGCTGGCCCAAACCACCCCGGCCTCGCCGCCCGCGAGCACGCAAAGCGCCGTCCCGGCGAGCCCGTCCCCGTCCGCCACGCCGAAAGCCGCCGTCAAGACGGACACGCACAAGAAGGCCGCCAAGGCCAAGCCCGCGCACAAGACCACCAAGAGCGCGAAGGCCAAGACCGACAGCATGACGAAGACCGACACGACCACGAAGTAACCGACGACGAAAGGGAAGCGGCGATCAGATCGTCGCGCCGCTTCCCGTCGTTGGGCCAGGGCCGTCCCAGAGTCTCGGTCGTCATGGCCGGACTTGTTCCGGCCATCCACGTATTTTGGGATCGCGCATAGCCAACCCGTGGATGCGGGCAAGCCCGCGCATGCCAATGCTGAGACTCCCGCGTCGTTGGACAGAAGCCGCCGCCGGCACCTATATATCGCGCCATGCGCGGCGCCGATTTCATCAAGATGCACGGGCTCGGCAACGACTTCGTCGTCGTCGACGCGCGCCGCCGCGCATTCGCGATCGATGCGGCCGACGCGCGCGCCATCGCCGATCGCCGGCTGGGCGTCGGCTGCGATCAGCTCATCGTGATCGAGCCGCCGCGCGACCGCGGCACCGCGTTCATGCGCATCCGCAACGCCGATGGCGGCGAGGTCGAGGCGTGCGGCAACGCCGCCCGTTGCGTCGGCGCGCTGCTTTTGCGCGAAAGCGGCGCCGCGCGTGTCGCGATCGAGACGGGCGCGGGGCTGCTCGAGGCGGAAGCGGCCGAAAACGGCGCGATCAAGGTCGATCTTGGTCCCGCGCGGCTCGATTGGCGCGAGATTCCGTTGGCGCGCGAATGCGATACGCTGCACGCGCCGCTCGCCTCGGGGCCGCTGCGCGATCCGGTCTGCACCAGCATGGGCAATCCGCACGCGACCTTCTTCGTGGCGGATGCCGAGGCGGTCGACCTCAAGACGCTTGGGCCGGTGCTCGAGCACGATCCGCTCTTTCCCGAGCGCGCCAATATCGGCGTCGCGCAGATGATGGGGCGCGGGCGTCTGAGACTGAGGGTGTGGGAGCGCGGTGCCGGCCTCACGCTGGCGTGCGGCACCGGCGCGTGCGCGGCGTTGGTAGCGGCCCATCGCCGCGGGCTTGCCGAGCGCAGCGCGGAAATCCTCGTCGATGGCGGCACGCTTCGCGTCGAATGGCGTGGCGATGGGCACGTGACGCTCGCCGGCGCCGTCGCCGAAAGCTTCCGCGGCACGCTCGACGGCTCGCTCTTGGGCCGGCGATGAGCGTCGAGATCGTCACGTTCGGCTGCCGCCTCAACGCCTTCGAGTCCGAGGCGATCCGGCGGCGCGCCGCCGAGGCGGGCTTGGCCTCGGCTGTCATCGTCAATACCTGCGCCGTCACCAGCGAAGCCGAGCGCCAGGCGCGCCAAGCGATCCGCCGCGCGCGGCGCGAGCGCCCCGAGGCGCGCATCATCGTCACCGGCTGCGCCGCGCAAATCCGCCCCGACGCCTATGCGGCGATGGACGAGGTGGATCTGGTGCTGGGCAACCGCGAGAAGTTGTTGGCGGAAAGCTATGCGCCGGCACCCGCACGCGTCGCGGTCGGCCCGCGCGAGGCGCTGGGCGAGGCGGAAACCCCGCTGGTCCAAGGCTTTTCGGGCCGCGCCCGCGCCTTCGTCGAGGTGCAGCACGGGTGCGACCATGCCTGCACCTTCTGCATCATTCCGATGGGGCGGGGTCAAAGCCGCTCGGTGCCGTTGGGCGCGATCGCGCGCCAGGCGCGGGAGCTTGTCGCCGCGGGATATCGCGAGCTGGTTCTGACCGGCGTCGACATCGCGTCGTTCGGGCGCGATCTTCCCGGACAGCCGAGCCTCGGCCAATTGTGCCGGCGGCTTTTGGCGCTGGTGCCCGAGCTCGAGCGGCTTCGCCTGTCCTCGCTCGATCCGGCCGCGATCGACGACGCGCTGTGGCATCTCATCGGTGCCGAGCCGCGGCTCATGCCGCATCTTCACCTGTCGGTGCAGGCCGCGGACGATCTGGTGCTGAAACGGATGCGGCGGCGGCATTTGCGGCAGGGCACGCTCGAGCTTTGCCGGCGCGCCCGGGCGCTGCGGCCCGGCATTGCGCTTGGCGCCGATTTGATCGCGGGCTTCCCGACCGAGGACGAGGCGATGTTCGAGCGCACGCTCGCCTTCATCGACGAAGCGGCGCTCGATTATCTTCACGTGTTTCCCTTCAGTCCCCGACCCGGCACGCCCGCCGCGCGCATGCCGCAAGTCCCGCCCGCGACGGCGAAAGAGCGCGCCCGGCGGTTGCGAGAGGCGGGCGCGGCGGCGCTTCGCCGCGCGCTCGCGGCGCGGGTCGGATCGTTGGCGCGCGTGCTGATAGAGAGCGGCGGTCGGGGCCGCAGCGAGCACGACGCGGCGGTCGACTTCTCGGCATCGGGCATCGAAGCCGGGTCGGTCACGACGATGCGCATCATCGCCAGCACCGGCGCCACGCTGGTGGGGGTTCCGGAATGAGCGAAGGCGGCGGTTGGCTTCAGCGGCTCAAGGCCGGGCTGGCGCGGTCCTCGCGCGCGCTGACCGAAGGGATCACCGCGATCGTCCGGCGCCGGAAGCTCGACGACGAGACGCTCGAGGAGCTCGAAGAGCTGCTGATCCGCGCCGATCTCGGGACCCAGCTCGCGAGCGAGTTCGTCGGCCGGCTGCGCCGCACCCGCTTCAACCAGGAAGTGGCGCCCGAGGAGATCCGCGCCGCACTTGCCGAAGAGATCGTGAAGTCGCTCTCGCTGATCGACCGGCCGCTCAAGACCCAGACCGCGAAGCCCTTCGTGATCCTGGTCATCGGCGTCAATGGCAGCGGCAAGACCACGACGATCGGCAAGCTCGCGCAGTATTTCCGCGAAGAGCGGCGGAGCGTGATGATCGCTGCATGCGACACGTTCCGCGCCGCGGCGGTCGAGCAGCTTCAGATCTGGGGCGAGCGCACCGGCACGCCGGTGATGGCGCGCGCGGCCGGCGCCGATCCGGCGGGGCTCGCGTTCGACGCCTATGAGGCGGCGCGGCGCGACGCGATGGACATCCTGCTCATCGACACCGCCGGCCGGCTCCACCACACGCAGAATTTGATGGCCGAGCTGCAGAAGATCGCGCGCGTGCTCAAGAAGGTCGATGCCGCCGCGCCGCACGCGGTGCTGCTGGTGCTCG
>DATJLY010000486.1:0-3275 GCA_035509095.1 Allostellaceae bacterium
CTTTGCCGCGACCTGGATGCTGAAGGAGATTCCGCTGCGCACCACGACGCGCGACGCCGCCGCCCCCGCCGCGAGCGCGGGCGAGGATTAGGCGAAGGCCGGCGCCACCTCGGCGACAAAGCGCGCCATCTCGTCCTTCACCTGCGCGTGCGGCTTCAGGCCCACGTTGAAATAGAGGATGATCTCGTCGAAGCCCAAGGCCTCCATGGTCTTGAGCGTGTCGATGATCTGCGGCGCCTTGCCCAGCAGCACCGCGCGCGAATCAAGGTCCTCCGCCCGCGTGCCGCGCATCTTCTCCTTGAAGTCGTGATAATAGTCGTAGGTCTTGGGCGCGGTGTTGCGGTCCCCCGGCGAGACCGCGCCGCCGCATTCGCGCGCATAGCGCATCTGGCGCTCGCGGGCCGCGCGCTCCTCGGCGGGATTGTCGGCGAAATGGATGAAGTAGCTCGAGACGAGCCGGCCCGGCTTGGTTCCGTGCCGCGCGCACGCCTCTTTGTAGAATTTCACGCCCTCGGCGACGCCGCCCAGGGTGATCGCCGCGGCGAACGCGGCGAAGACGAGGCCGAATCCGTGCCGCGCCGCCAGCTCGATGGTGGGGCGCGAAAACGAGGCGACGTGGATCGGGATCGGCCGCTGCACCGGCTGCGGCGTCAGCGAGACGTTTTCGAACTCGTAATATTTGCCGCGATGCGAGACCGGGCCCTTGCCGGACCAAAGGGCGTCCAGCACGTCGAGCCCTTCGGCGAAGGCGGTCGCGTTGTCGTCGAACGGCGCCTTCAAGGGCAGGTACTCGCCGCGGTCATAGCCGCGCCCGGTCGCGAAATCGACGCGGCCCCCGCTCAAAAGGTCGAGTGTCGCCCATTGCTCGGCGACCCGGATCGGATGATGCAGCGGCAGGACGGTCACCGCCGGCGCGAGTCGGATCTTTTCCGTGCGCGCGGCGATATAGGCAAGCGCCACGTCCGGGCAAGACATGACGCCCAGCGAGTTGAAATGATGCTCGCCGACCCAGGCCGAATAATAGCCCAGCGATTCCGCATAGACCGCCTCGTCGATGATATCCATGACAAGCTGATTGGCGGTCCGGGGACAGTCGGTGTAGTGGTTGTCGCTGAGGGTGAAATAGCCGAACTTCATCGCCGGTCCTCCAGGAAATCAGCGCTATGTAGCATCGATCGCGCGTGCGCGCTTGCGGACAATGCCAACCCGCGCGGCGGCGCGGCGCGCGGGTTCGGCAGGAGGCATGATTTCATCGCCCGCAAGGTTGCGGATCATCGCCAGCAGCGTCTGGCGCGTCGTCACGATGTCGGCGCGGGGAATCCCATGCACCGCAACCTCGTTCACCGCCTCGGCGAGCGGCACCAGCGTCGCCTTGAGCGCGCGTCCCGCGGGCGTGAGGAAGACATGGACGTTCTTGCGATTGCCGTCGGCGCGGCGCCGTGCGACGAGCCCGCGCCGCTCGAGCGCCGTCACTGCGGCGAAGGTCGTGGGCTCCATCACGCCGGCCCGGACGCTCAGCTCGCGCTGGGTCAGCCCGTCCGCTTCCCAGAGGATGCGCAGAAAGCTCCAATGGCCGAACGAGACGCCGTGCCGCGCGAGACGAATCCGCAAGCCCCGCCCCAGTCCGCGCGCGGCATCGCGCACGAGATGCGCGAGCCGGTCGTTCGGCACCGCTTCGAGCCAGTGGCTGAGCGTTGCCTCCATCTCGCCGGGAAGGGCCGGCGTCGCACGCCGCGCGCGGCTCACGGCGCGACCTGGTGCGAGAGCGCGATCTCGCGCCCCTCGGTAGCGGATTGCAGGATGGCGTGGCAAACCTCGAGCGTCGCCATGCCCCACGCGCCGGAATGAAGCGGCCAGCGGCCAAGCACGACCGCACCGTAAAGCTCGTCGATCACCTCGGCGCGCGGCACTGTGGGCTTTTCCAGCGGGACAAGACGCGCCTCATCGTCGCCATAGACCATGACGCCCTTCGGCAAGGGCCGCAGATCGGCCTTTTCGCAGCTCGCGATGACGAGCCCGAATTGCGGATGGAAGCGCTCGGCCGGCGCCGGCGCAGGCGCCGCCTCGCCATAATTCTGCGCGCGTTTCATCGCGGCCTCGGACGCGGCGTCGGTCGCATCGCGCAATTGGCGACGTGTGGCGCCGTATCGATCGCGGCGCTTGGGCAGACCGCTTTCGGCGATCCAGTCGCAGAACTCGTCGCTGTCGAAATGGGCATAGCCGTTATAGGTCAGGGTCGCGGCCACACCGCCTTCGAACTCGAGGAAGGCCGTAAAGGCGCCTTCGGTCGGCCGCGCCGGGTCCCAGCGCCCCGCGGACGCGCGGACCGCGCGCCCCCGCCCGCCTGCCAAGAGCCGCGCGACATCCACCTGGTGCGAGCCCTGGTTGAAGATGACGCCGCCGCCCTGCACGGTGTCGAGTTCTTCGGGCCGGCGCGGCCGGTACATGAAGTCGGTGAAATTGAGCGACGTGACCATGCGCAACGCGCCATAGGCGCCGGTTGCGATAAGGCGCCGCGTCTCGGCGATCGGCGCGTCGAAACTGTGGCTGTGGCCGACCACGATGTGGACGCCCGCCTCGCGCGCGGCAGTGATCATCGCGCCGCATTCATCGAGCGTCACCGCCATCGGCTTTTCGACCAGCACATGCTTGCCGTGGCGCGCGGCAACGATCGTGTGTTCCGCATGGAATTGATGCGGGGTCGCGACATAAACCGCCTCGACCCCACGATCGCGGCACAGTGCCTCGACGCTGTCATAGGCGCGGGCGCCGAAATCGGCCGCGAACCGCGCCCGCGCCTCGGGCCGGGGATCGGCACACGCGACGAGCTTGAGGCGCGGATCGGCCGCCAGCGTCGGCAGCATGAGGCTGAAGCCTCGTCCGAGGCCGGCGACACCGAGTTGCAGGCGGCGATCGGTCATGATCCCATACGAACCGCGATCAGTGCGGCCGCCCCTTTTCCTGGACAGCGGCGCGGGTGGCGATTATTATTAGAGACCTAAGCATTTTCGTCAATCCCGAGCGGAGGTCCCGCATGCTCACGCAAGAGGAAAACGACCTCCTCACGCGCGTCACGGGCGCGGCGCCGATGGGGCAGATCATGCGGGCGCACTGGCTGCCCGTGTGCATGTCCGAAGAGGTGGCGGAGCCCGACGGGACGCCGGTGCGTGCGCGCCTCGTGGGCGAGGACCTCGTCGTGTTCCGCGACACGGAGGGGCGCCTTGGCGTGCTTGACGAGCATTGCCCGCATCGTCGCGCCTCGCTCGCCTTCGGCC
>DATJLY010000487.1:0-5452 GCA_035509095.1 Allostellaceae bacterium
AGAGCGCTGCCGCCCGCCGCCTCGATCTCGCGCACCGCCGCTTCGAGATACGCCTCGCGCCGCGCCAACAGCGCCACCCGCGCACCCGCGCGCGCCAGCACGTCCGCGAAGTGCCGCCCCAGTCCGCCCGAGGCGCCGGTAATGATGGCGGTGCGGCCGGCGAGCGTGAAATCGGTCATGCGCTTCCCCGCCGATCAGGAAGGCTCGTCCGTCAGGGCCTGCGCCTGATCGCGCAGGAGGAATTTCTGGATCTTGCCGGTCGAGGTCTTGGGCAGCGGCCCGAACATCACGGTCTTCGGCGCCTTGAAATGGGCAAGATTGTCCCGGCAGAACGCGATGATGTCCGCGGCGGTCGCCGAAGCGCCGGCCTTCAAGGTCACGAAGGCGCACGGGCTTTCGCCCCAGCGCGGATCGGGACGCGCGACGACGGCCGCCTCCATCACCGCGGGATGGCGGTAGAGCACTTCCTCCACCTCGAGCGATGAGATGTTCTCGCCGCCCGAGATGATGATGTCCTTTGACCGGTCCTTGACCTCGACATAGCCGTCCGTGTGCATGACGCCGAGATCGCCGGTGTGGAACCAACCACCGGCAAAGGCCTCCGCGGTGGCCTTGGGATTTTTGAGATAGCCCTTCATCACCGTGTTGGAGCGCAGCATCAGCTCGCCCAGGGCGGCGCCGTCCGATGCCACGTCGGTCATGGTCGCTGGATCCACGACGCGCACGCCGGCCAGCGTGGGGTGGGCCACGCCCTGGCGCGCCATCTTTGCCGCGCGCGCTTCGAGCGGCAGCGCGTCCCATGTTTCCTGCCACGCGCACAACGTCGCCGGCCCATAGCTTTCGGTAAGGCCGTAAAGATGCGTCACCCGGAAACCCATCCGTTCCATGTTCGCGATCACGGCCGAAGGCGGCGCCGCGCCGCCCGTTGCGACCTCGACGATGTGCGCGAAACGGCGCTTCACGGAATCCTCGGCATGGACCAGCATGTTGAGCACGATCGGCGCACCGCAGAGATGGGTGACCCGATGCCGCTCGATCGCGGCGAAGATGGGCCCCGGGTCGACCCGCCGCAGGCACACATGCGTCCCGGCTGCGGCCGTCACCGCCCAGGGATAGGTCCAGCCGTTGCAGTGGAACATCGGCAAGGTCCAAAGATAGACCGATGCCGGCCCCAGCCCGAACGCCATCACATTGCCGAGCGCGTTGAGGCAGGCGCCGCGATGATGATAGACGACGCCCTTGGGATTGCCGGTGGTGCCCGATGTGTAGTTGAGCGCGATCGCCTGCCATTCGTCGGCGGGCCGGGGCCACGGCGCCTCGGGATCGCCCGCGGCGAGAAACGATTCATAATCGGTCTCGCCCAGCCGCTCGCCACTGTCGCAGAGCGGATCGTCGATGTCGATCACGGTGAGCGGCTTCGCCTGCGCCAATGCCGCGCGGATCGTGGGCGAGAATTCGCGGTCGGTGATCAGCAGCTTCGACTCCGCATGCCCCAGGATGAAGGCGATGGTGCGGGCATCGAGCCGATAGTTGAGCGCGTTCAGCACCGCGCCCGACATGGCGACGCCGTAATGCGCCTCCAAAAGCGCCGGCACGTTGGGCGCCATCACCGACACCGTGTCGCCAAGCCCGATCCCGCGCCGGCGCAGCGCATCGGCCAGCCGGCAGCAGCGCGCGTAGAACTCGCGGTAGGTCCAGCGCCCTTCGCCGTGGATGACCGCAACCTTGTCGGGATGGATTTGAGCCGCGCGCGCGAGAAACGCGAGCGGCGTCAGCGCTTCGAAATTGGCCGCGCTCCGCGCCAAATGCGGCGCGTCATAGATATCCGACATGCACGCATCCTTTGCACATCCATGAGGAGCGTCAAGGGCGGGCTCGGCTCGTCGAAAGTCGATTGCCCGGACACACGAATCGTATAAAACTGCTAGGTGGGGTCTTCATCCGGCGCGGTCCGGATGCGGTGGGGGATGACAGTGATGAGACATGTCCTGTTGCTTGCGGGCGCGTTGAGCCTTGCGGCCGGCGCCGCGCTCGCGGCGCCGATGGTGCACGCGCCGTCCTGCGACATCGTCGATGCGTGGGCGGCCAAGGTCAATCCGAACGACAACTACAACATCGCGCCGCGGCTGCAACTGCCGAAGGCGTTTTCGGATGCGGAGCTGGTTCCGGTCTTCGGGGTCGCGGTTACGAACTGGACCCAGGAAGACGTGCAGGCGGCAAGCCAGGGCCTCGTCGCATGCTTCCAGGACGCGCAAAAGCGCCGGGACGCGGCGGCTGCGGGCGCGCTCGCCAACGCCAACCGCGCGCTGCTGGGGCTCGTGCCCCGCACCAACGCGGCGCTGCAAAAAGCCAAAAACGACGCCGACGCCGCCAAGCAGCAGATCGACGGATTGCCGGATTCGCCCGACCTCGCGCGTGCGATCGACATCCTGCTCCACGCCAACCCGGCACAGCCGGATCAGAACGCCTATCGTCCGATCCCGCGGCCGGCCGTCGACTCGTTCTGGCGCCTTGCCATTGCGGTCATGAATCTCGGCGATGCCGACCGCGAGGCGCTGTTCAAATCGCTCCGCGACCGCGAAGGCAAGATGGAGGCCGATCTCGGCGCCGACGTGGACAAGTCGATCGCGTCCGCCTCGACCGACGCGGCCGGGATCATCGCCCTCATGACGGCGCGCGAGAAGGCGATGCAGATCGCCGACGCCGATGCGCGCCAAAAACGCGTCAAGAGCGCCGACGACAAGGCGCAACAGATCCGCGACACGCTGAAGCAGCAGAAGCCGGCGGTATGGGTCCCGCCCTCGTGTCTCGATCTCTATCGCTGGAGCAGCGCGCCCAACGCGCAAGGCGGCGTCGCGATCGCCAACCGGACGATGTTCCAGGCTTTCTCCGACGATCGCGTGGTCCCGGTCTTCGGCGCGTCGGTCGCCGATTGGACCGACGCCGACATGGCGCAGTTCAAGGCCCTGCGCGCGATGTGCCGCGACGCCTCGCAACCAGCAGCCGCGGCCAATGGCGGCCCCGAAGCGGCGGAGCTGGTTCAGACCGCCAATCGCGGCCGCTGGATCGAAGGCGCCGACCAGCCGACCGCCGATGCGCGGAATTTGATGGGCGCGCTCCACAAGGCGGAGGCGGTGATGGCGACCGATCTCGGCAAGATCCAGGCGCTGCCGGACACGATGGCCGCGGTCATGCAGATCGCGCAGATCGTCAACGATCCGACGCTTGGCGGGCTTACCCAAGACGACAAGCAGAAGATGATCGCCGCGATCAACGCCAAGCGCCAGGCGGTTGCCGCCCACGCCACCGACGCGGCGATCAAAGGGCTCGGCGACGTCAAGCTCGCCTCTCTGACGGACATGAAGAACCTCTTCGCCTATGTCGCGCAGACGATGCCGACGATCCCCGATCCGCGCGGCCAGGAAGCTTTCCGCGAGGCCTTCAACCAGACGCTCCAGCAGCAGACCGCCAAGCTGTTGCCGGAATTCAAGGCGAGCCTCGCATCGAAGCCCGCGACGCTCGCGGATATCGCCGGCGTGCAGATCACGCTCCTGCAGCTCGAAACGGCGCCTTTCGGGGTCGTCAACACGCCGGCCTATCAGACCTATTTCACGGCGATGCAGAACGGGCGGGACGCGATGGTGGACTCCGCCCGCAAGGCCGCCTGCGCCGATTTCGACAACAGCGTCGGCGCCGGCAGCGACGCGGACCAGCCGGTGTGGGATGGCCGCGAGGCCATGCCGCTCGGCGAGTTCCTGTGCGAGATCGACGAGCATGGCACCGTGAACAGCTATTCCGGCGCCGGCATGTTCTCGAGCACCGTGACCCTTAAGGCGACGCCTCTCAAGCAGCAGCTCTACACCGTCTCGATGCATGCGGTCGAGGTGCAGCAGGGCAAGAAGATGCTGGTGGGATACGACATCAAGGATTCGGCCCAGGCGACCGATGCGTCGGCGCCGCAGGGTCAGCCCGGCTATTCGCCGATCCCGAACGGGCCCGTCACGGTCGACGCGTGGGAGATATTCGTGCCCAACCTCATCGGCCTCAACGGCGCCGAAGACGACACATGCATCAAGACGATCGACAGCCCCAATCCGGACCAGCTATCGGCCGCGGAGAAGGTGTTCTGGCTCCATTGCTGGACCTTCTCCAATGTGCGCACCCACGTCAAACTGGCTCACCTGCCGAAGCAGCAGCAATAGCCGGCGGCGCGGCACCTCACCCGGGCCGGTAGAGGGCCTTGTCGTCGCCCACGACGACGTTCGCCAGCACGCCGAGGCCCGTGATCTCGACCTCGACATGGTCGCCCGGCTTCATATTGACCTGGCCAAGGATCTTATGCCGGCCCGAAGGCTGCAACGTCTCGCCGGGATGAGGCGGCAAGGCGCCTGGCGTCCCCATCGCGATCATGTCGCCCGGCAGCAGGTTATACCCCGTCGACAGGTAATGGATGACCTGTTCGACCGAGAACAGCATGTCGTCGAGCGGCGCGTTCTGACGCTCGATGCCGTTGAGCCGCGTGATGACACGCTGAGCCTTGGGATCGCCGAATTCGTCGGTCGTCATGAGCCACGGGCCGACGCTGCCCGAACGCTCGAAGTTCTTGCCCAAGCCGAAATTGCGGTTATGGCGCTGATACTCGCGCACCGACCCTTCGTTGAAGCAGGAGAAGCCGGCAATATGGTCGACGGCCCTGTCGATCGGGATGTGACGGCCGCCGCGACCTATGACCACCGCCAGCTCGCCTTCGTAGTCGAATTCCTTGGCCACGTCGGGCGGCGGGCACAGCAGCGGCTCGTTGTGACCGACGAGCGAGGCCGGCGTGCGGATGAAGAGATGAGGGAAATCCTTCGACGTCGTCAGTCCGGTCTCCTCGATGTGCTTCTTGAAGTTGAGGGCGAGCGCCCAGGTCGCATGCGGATCGGCGATGACCGGCAGGAAGGCCACGTCCTTGAGGCTCCGCGTGCCGGCCTTGCCGCCAACCGCGTCCCTCAAGCGCGCAAGCCCGTCGGGAAGCGCGATCAGCGCGCGCAGGCTCGTCGGCAGCGTCGGCGCCACGTCGGCGACCGGCATGAAGCTGTCGGTGCCGGTCACGACGCCGATCCGCGGCTGACCCTTCTCGGCGTAAGAGATGATCCGCACGTCTATGCCGCGAGTCCGAGGATCCGCGCCGGCGTCGTCCGCGTGATCATGTCGCGGTCGGCGTCGCTCAAGCCCTTGCAGCCTCTCAGCGTCGCATAGGGATCGCGCTCGCCGACCGGATAGTCGGTGCCGAACACGATGCGGTCGGCGCCGACGCGCTCGACCAACGCCTCGAGCACGTCCGGACCATAAACGCAGGTGTCGTAATAGAATTGGCGCAGATACTCGCTGGGCTTCTTCTTCATGTTCGCGCGGGTGTCGGCGCTGTTCTCGTAGTTGCGGTCGAGCCGGCCGATATAATGCGGCAAAT
>DATJLY010000488.1:0-5648 GCA_035509095.1 Allostellaceae bacterium
AAGCGACCATCACCGGATCGACGACCAGGGGCAGCGACGGTGCTTCCGCCTCCAACGTGTCGGCGACGGCGTCGATGGCGCGCGCCGAGGCAAGCATGCCGGTCTTAACCGCGTCGGCGCCGATATCGCTCAACACGGCGCGAAGCTGCAACTGCACGAACTCGGGCGCGATCGGGCAAATGCCCAACACGGCAACGGTGTTCTGCGCGGTAAGCGCGGTGATCGCAGTCGTCGCATAGGCGCCCAACGCCGCGATGGTCTTGATGTCGGCCTGGATCCCGGCGCCGGCGCCGGAATCGGAACCGGCGACGACCAGGATTCGGGCCTTCATTCGGCCGCGCTCTTCGCCGCACCAACTACGGCGCCGATCGCGCCCGCAATCTCGTCGATGACGGCGAGGACAAGCGTCTCGTCCTCGCCTTCGGCCATGATGCGAATGAGCGGCTCGGTCCCCGAGCGGCGCACCAGCAATCGGCCGGCGGCGCCAAGACGCTGTTCGCCGGCCGCGATCGCGGACTTCACCGCGCGAGACTTCAACGGCTCGCCGCCCTCGTAGCGCATGTTGCGCACCTTTTGCGGCACCGGCACAAACACGTTGCACACCTCGCTCGCGCGCGCGCCCGTCTCGACAATTGCAGCAAGCACCTGCAGCGCCGCCATGAGACCATCGCCGGTCGTGCAGTAATCGCCGAGGATGATGTGTCCCGACTGCTCGCCCCCAATATTGCTGCCGATGCGGCGCATGGCTTCGGAGACGTAGCGGTCGCCGACATTGGTGCGCGTCAAAGCGATGCCGTTCGCGGTCAAGTGGCGCTCGAAGCCGAGGTTCGACATCACCGTCGCGACGACGCCGGCGCCGGCAAGCTGTCCGCTGCGCCGCCAATTCATGGCGATGAGCGCCATGAGCTGGTCTCCATCGAGGGCGCGGCCGGCCTCGTCAACCATCAAGAGCCGATCGGCATCGCCATCGAGCGCGAGGCCCAAATGAGCGCGATGCTCGATCACGACTTGCCGCGTCGCCTCGATCCCCATGGTGCCGCAATCGCGGTTGATGTTCAGCCCGTCCGGCGTCACGCCCACGGGCACGACCTCGGCGCCCAGCTCCCACAAGACGGTGGGCGCCACGCGATAGGCTGCACCGTTGGCGCAGTCAACCACGACCTTCAGGCCGTCGAGGCGGAGCCCGCGAGGAAAGCTGTTCTTGACGAACTCGATATAGCGCCCGCCGGCGTCATCGAGGCGCTTGGCACGGCCGAGACCATGCGCCGGCGCACGCTCGGCGTTGGCATGATCGAGCTGTGCCTCGATCGCCTGCTCGATCTCGTCTGACAGCTTGTAGCCGTCGGGACCGAACAGCTTGATGCCATTGTCATGGTAGGGGTTGTGCGAGGCGGAGATCATCACGCCGGCATCGGCGCGCAGCGATCGCGTCAGCATGGCGATGGCGGGCGTCGGCAACGGGCCGACCAGGATCACGTCCATGCCCATGGCGATGAAGCCCGCGGTCAAGGCCGGCTCGATCAAATATCCCGAAAGGCGCGTGTCCTTGCCGATCACGACCAGATGGCGGTGATCGCCGCGCCGCAGCACCGAGCCGGCGGCCATCGCCACCTTGAGCACGGTATCGGCCGTCATCGGCTCGCTGTTGGCGGTGCCGCGGATACCGTCGGTGCCGAACAGATTGCGCATTCGAGCGCGCCTCAAAGATCGTTTCCGTCGAACGGAAGACTATGCCCTGAGGCGCCAATAATCCATTGATGGAATCGATTCAGCCTTGAATTGTGGCCGCAGGCGCAAGGCCCTGGCGCTCGTGCCTCAGCCGCCAGGCTGCGGCTCGGGCTCGAGGCCGCCCGCGGGCTTGTCGCGGCCGGCCGGCGGCACCGACGAGCGGCCACGCGGCGGCGGCGTGCGGGTCGCGTCCTCGACCGGGCCTCCGGTGTCGCGCACGATCTTTTCGCCACGAATGATGCGCCGGACCTCGTCGACCGACAGCGTCTCGAACTCCAGGAGGCCCTTCGCGAGCGCGTGAAGCTCGTCGAAATGCTCGGTCAGGATCTGGCGCGCTCGCTGCTCGCCACTATCGACGATGCGGCGGATCTCTTCGTCGATCGCCTTGGCCGTCGCGTCCGACACGTTCTTGTGCTGCGTGACCGAGTGGCCGAGGAACACTTCCTCTTCGTTCTCGGTGTAGCGCAAGGGGCCGAGCCGTTCGCTGAAGCCGAATTCCGTCACCATGCGACGCGCAAGGCCGGTCGCGCGGCGGATATCGTCGGCCGCGCCGGTCGTCACGCGCTCGGTCCCGAAGATCAGTTCCTCGGCGACGCGGCCGCCGAAGAGGCTGGCCATGATGGCCTCGAGCTCCATCTTGCTCTGGCTGTATTTGTCGCGCTCGGGCAGGAACATGGTCACGCCCAGCGCGCGGCCGCGCGGAATGATGGTCACCTTGTGCAGCGGCTCGTGCCCTTCGGCGTAGAGCATGACCAGCGCATGGCCGCCCTCGTGATAGGCCGTGAGCTTTTTCTCATCCTCGGTCATCACCATGGAACGCCGCTCGGCGCCCATCATGACCTTGTCCTTGGCCTGCTCGAACTCGGCCATCGTGACCGACCGCTTGCCCTTGCGCGCGGCCATCAGCGCCGCCTCGTTCACCAGGTTGGCGAGATCGGCGCCCGAAAATCCGGGCGTGCCGCGCGCGATGATGCGCGGGTCGACGTCGGAGGCGAGAGGCACCTTCCGCATATGGACCTTGAGGATCTTTTCGCGGCCCACCACGTCGGGATTGGACACCACGACCTGCCGGTCGAACCGGCCAGGCCGCAGCAGCGCCGGATCGAGCACGTCCGGGCGGTTCGTGGCGGCGATCAGGATGACGCCCTCGTTCGCCTCGAACCCGTCCATCTCGACGAGGAGCTGGTTCAGCGTCTGCTCGCGCTCGTCATTGCCGCCGCCGAGACCCGCGCCGCGGTGGCGGCCCACCGCATCGATCTCGTCGATGAAGATGATGCAAGGGGCGTTCTTTTTGCCCTGCTCGAACATATCCCTGACGCGCGAGGCGCCCACGCCGACGAACATCTCGACGAAGTCGGAGCCCGAGATGGTGAAGAATGGCACGTTCGCTTCGCCGGCGATGGCGCGCGCCAGCAGCGTCTTGCCGGTGCCGGGCGGCCCAACCAGCAGCACGCCTTTCGGGATCTTGCCGCCCAGGCGCTGAAATTTCTGCGGGTCCTTGAGATATTCGACGATCTCTTCCAGTTCCTGCTTCGCCTCGTCGATGCCGGCGACGTCGTCGAACGTGATGCGGCCGACCTTCTCGGTCAAAAGACGCGCGCGCGACTTGCCGAAGCCCATCGCGCGGCCGCCGCCGCCCTGCATCTGGCGCATGAAGAAGATCCACACGCCGATCAGCAGCAGCATCGGGAACCACGAGATCAGGATGCCGAAGAGCGACGGCACGCTTTCCTCGGCCGGCGCGGCATGGATCAGCACACCGCGGTCGATCAGCCGCGCCACCAGGTTCGGATCATTCGGCGTATAGGTCGAGAACGTTCGCCCGTCCGAGAATTTGCCGCTGATCGTGTTGCCCTGGATCGTCACCTCGCGGACCTGTCCGCGATTGACGTCGTTGACGAATTCCGAATAGGCCAAGCTGTTCTGAGGACCTCGGGTCGCCGAGCTCTGGAACAGGTTGAAAAGCGCGACCAGCAATAGCCCGATAATGATCCAAAGGGCTAGATTCTTCCCAAAGCTGTTCACGGTCCTGGCCTCTCAGTGCCGCCCTGACGGGACACCCAACCGATAGTACATAAGATGTCCTCGTCCTTAAACAACTGTAAAGTCTGTGAGCGTCATGGCATCCGCGTCCCGTTAGCATGGCACGGGGGGATGGGTGCCCGCCGCCGCTATGCCGCCGTGACGGCGAACGCCGCCGCACTAAGCGGCCGTACCGGCCGAAATCTCAGCGCCGGCACGCCATCCCGGTCGGCAAACCAATAGCCCAGATGGGGCACGGCGAGGATGCGTCCCGCCTTGCGCACCGCCGGGAGCGTGGCTCGCGCCGCCGGCGGAACGGCCGCGGCAAGCCGTGCGTCCGCCTCAACCACATCGGCGCCAAGCGCGCCGATCTCAAGCCCGTCGGACGCGGCGCCCGGCATGTCGGCGAGAAATCGCCCGTCCCAGGGAATATCGGCCGCCTCGATTGCCGAGACCGACGGCGCCACCGCCTCGGGCTCGCGGCAGAGAAGCACTTTGCCGCGGCGCGGCACGATCAGGCACCCACCCAGCGTGCGTCCCGCCGCGAGGCCGCCGGCCAGATCTCGCTCAAGACGCTCGAGCCCATCGAAGCGCGGCGGATAGTCCGCGCCGCCAACGCAGGCGATCAGGGAAGCGAGCGCCCGGAGCTGCACCTCCGCCGGCTCGGCGAAGAGCCGCGCCGCATCGAGCCAGGCGAAGCCCGCCGGATGGAGCCATGCGCCGCTGGCCAGAAGCCGCGTCACGGCCGGCTCGAACGCGTGGCGCGCCTGCCCCAGGCGCTGCGCCGTACCGGCAAGCCGGCGCGCGCCCAGCCCTTCCGCCGCCAGGATTTCTTCCGCCTGGCGCAAGCGCACCCGGGCGAAGGCCGGATCGCGATTGCTGGGATCCCTGATCCAGTCTTGCCCGCGCGCGGCAAGCGTCGCGCCGAGGCGTGCCTTGGGCACCTCCAGGAACGGACGCAGGATGCGGCACTGGGCGCGCTCCGCCAGCGCGGGCATGCCGGCAAGCCCATAGAGCCCGCTCCCCCGCGCAAGGCGAAGCAACAGCGTCTCGCCCTGATCCTCGAGATGATGCGCGGTGAGGAGATGAAGCACGCCGTTGCTGGCGCACCATTGCTCGAGCAGGTGGTAGCGCGCGGCGCGCGCTTCGGCCTGAATATCTCCGGCGAGGGCCGGCCCGGTACGCGGCAGGATCGCGTGCGCGATGCCGAGCCGGCCGAGCCAGGCGGCGACCTGCGCGGCCTCGGCACCCGATTCCGGCCGCAGGCGATGGTCGACAGTGACGGCGGTCGCCACGCCGCCCGCCGCGCCGGCCCAGTCCGCCGCCAGCAGCGCGAGCGCAAGGCTATCGGCGCCGCCCGATACGGCGACGGCGACGCGCGGCCGGGCTTCGTAGGGCGCGAACCGGATCATGAGCTGCGCGAACTCGTCGCGCGTGACCGGCAGCGCGGTCATCGGGCTCAGGGGCAGCCGACTTGCTGCCGCTCGTTCGTCTCCCGATCCTTGACGTTTGGGGGCGCGGTTGGGAAATCGCGATCGAGCCGCGCGAAGGCGCTGCACGCCTCCTGCTTCTTGCCGAGGTTGCCGAGCGACATGCCGAGCTTCAGCAGGTTGTCGGGCGCCTTGCCGTTTTTAGGGTACTTTTGATAACCGAGCGCGAACGCCGTGGCCGCGTTCTCGTAATCCTTGCGCACGTAATAGGTTTCGCCTAGCCAATATTGTGCGTTGCCGGCAAGGTCGTCGTTGGGGTAGCGCTGCAGGAAGCTTTTGAGCGCCTTTTCGGCATTGGCATAGTCGGCGCGCCGCAGCAGACCGAACGCGAAATTATATTGCTCCTGCGCGCTGCCGCTTGGCAGATCCGAAGGCGCGGTCGGCCCCGCATCGGCCTGCTGCGCGGGC
>DATJLY010000489.1:0-14428 GCA_035509095.1 Allostellaceae bacterium
ATGTTCACTCCCGCTTGAGGCGCGGACGCGCCTCTTAGAGCGCGCTTGCGACGCTGTTGAAGGTCGTATTGAGATTGGTTCCGACCAAGGTCACGGCGGCGATGATCGCGACCGAGATCAGGGCGGCGATCAGACCATACTCGATGGCGGTGGCGCCGCGATCGTCGCGAAGCAGGTGCAGGACTTTGGTAAACATGGCTAATCTCCGGGTGTCGTTATCCGCGAAGATTGGTAGTCCCTCGCGAATGAACGAAACCTCACCAAAGCCTTGCATTCGACATTATCGAGATTGCGGGTTATTCGCGCGGCTTAACCCGTAACCGCGATGCCCTGGATCTCGATCAACAGCTCGGGCCGCGCAAGCGCCGTTACGGTGATGAGCGCGCTGCCGGGAAAATCATCACCGAATATCTCGCGTCGCAACTCGGTGAGCCGCGTGCCAAGCCGGACGTCGGTGATGAAGACGGTCATCGTGACCATGTCCTTGAGCGTGGCACCCGCCTCCTCGAGCGTCTTGCCCAGCCGCGCGAAGGTCTCGCGCACCTGACCGTCGAAGTCGCCGGCGAGCGAGCGGCCCGAGGCGTCCTCGCCCCCGGTCTGGCCGGCGAGCCAGATGATGCGGCCGCCTTCGGTGATGACGGCCTGCGAATAAGACCGGGTCTGGGCCTGGTCCCGTTTCACGAAGCTCCTTTTATGGGTGCGCGCCATGGTTGTCTCCCGATTGGACCTTATGCGCGACAGCATGTCCGGTCGCGACCATTCTGTCCATCGCGCGAAGACGGTGCCCGAGAGTACGATCGCGCGCCATGGAGAAAGCACCTGCCTTGTCGCTGCTCGTGCGCATTCCGGCCGCCGCGATTGCGCTGGGCCTCGCGGGAGCCGGATGTCACGCCGAGCCGATCGCACGGGCGCTCATCGTCGCAGGACTTCTCCTTTATGGCGGGATACTGTGGCGATGGCCGATCGCGTGGCTCGTGGCGGTGCCGGCGCTTGTAGCGTCGCTCGATCTCGCCTTCTGGACCGGGCGGCTTACGATCGAGGAGCCGGATCTCGTCGTGCTCGTCACCATCGCGGTGCTCGCGCTGCGCGCGCCGCCGACGCGACGCGATTTTACGGTGCGCAGCGTCGGCGGGACGGCGATCGCACTGGCAACGCTCGCGACATCGCTCGGCCTCGTGCGCGGTCTTCTTGTGCCGGGACCCGCGGGCGGGTCCAGCATGATCGAACTCGAGCCGGCCGATGCGATAAGGGTCGCCAAGGGTTTCTTCGCTGCCTTGGCGCTGCTGCCATTTCTGCGCAACGCCTGGCGCACGCAGGAAAGGGCACCGGTCCTGTTTGGGGCGGGCATGGCCGCAGGGCTCGCCATCGTTGCGGCGGCCGCGATCCACGAGCGTTTCGTCTTCACCGGCCTTTGGAATTTCACCGCCCCCTATCGCATCGTCGCGACGTTCTCCGACATGCATCTGGGCGGCGGCTTTCTCGGCGCCTATGTCGTGCTGGCCTTGCCGTTCGTGTTCCGGCTGATGTCGTCGCGGGCGGCGGTCGCCATGACCTGCCTCTTCGCCGTCGCGGCGGGCGGGCTTTATACGCTGGTGGTCACCTTTGCGCGCGGCGCCTATGGCAGCGCGATAGTGTCGAATGCCGTGCTGCTGCTCGGCTGGCTCCGGTCGGATCGGAAAGCGCCGCGCGGCGCCACCACACTGGTGCTGCCGGCGGCGCTGCTATGCGTCGTGGGCGGCGCCATCGCCTACTCCGCGACCACGACGCCCGTAATGGAATTCCGTCTCGCCCTTGCCGCGCGGGACCTCGACGAACGGCTGGCGCTGTGGTCGGAAGGGCTGGGCCTGCGGGGCCGAGGGGTTGGAACCACGCTGTTCGGGACCGGGCTCGGCACCTATGCCCGTACCGTGCTGGCGCGGGAGCCGAGCAGCGACGCGCCCGGGAACTTCGTGCTCCGGTCCGAAGACGGGCGGCATTTCCTCGCGCTCGAAGGAGGGCTTCCGCTTTATGTCGGGCAACGCGTCGATGTCGGACCCGATGCGACCTATCGCCTGTCGTTCGCGCTGCGCGCCGCCGGCGACTATGGGCCCATCGTGGCCTCTTTGTGCGAAAAGGTGCTGCTCTATTCCACCCACTGCCAATCGGCCGAGGCGTGGCCGCGCCGCGATGGCGCATGGGTTGATTACAGCGCCGAGCTTTTAAGCGATGGTATCGGCAGCGGCTCGCGCTTTCGCGCGTTGCGGCGGCCGGTCGAGCTTGCCCTGTTCGTGCGCAGGCCCGGCAGCATCGTCGACGTCACCAATGTGCGCCTTCGCGATGGGGCGGCTCGCAACCTCATCGCCAACGGCGATTTCTCGCAGGGCATGGCGCATTGGTTCTACACCGACGATGTGCACACGGTGTGGCGCATCGAGAACCAGTACCTGATGAGCGTGTTCGAGGAAGGGGCCGTGGGGCTTGCCGCGCTATTGTTTCTCGTGGGCACGGCGCTTTGGCGCAGCCTTGGCGCGATTCGGGCAGGCGCGGCAATGGCGCCAGCCTATGCGGCGTCGCTCGTCGCGTTCCTAGCGAGCTCGCTGTTCGATTGCCCGCTCGAGGTACCGCGACTGGCGACGCTCGTCTATCTCATCGCGTTCGTGGCGATCACCGCCGGCGAGGCGCCGCTCAGACCCGTCTCTGGCCCGCAAACACCAGACCGCCGCCAACAATGATGACGATCACCGAGACATAGGTCGGGATGGTGTAGTCCGTTTCCTTGTCCGCGGTCGCCGTTATCGGGCCGATCTTTGCAACCTGCTCGGTGTGATGGATGGGGATGTAGTGAAACACCAGCCCAGCGATCCCCGCGAGGATCAGGACGACTCCCAGGATCACAAGCACACGCATGGCGCCTCGCTCCTCTTGTCAGGGATGACCGGACTCAGAATGCGAACCCCGCCGCACCCGGCGAAAGCTGAACACCGCATCGTAGGGTTTCCAAGATGAAATAGCGCGTCATCTGAACGATGTCAGAACGCCAATAAAGCTGCTGCAGCCCATTGGTGAGGAAGTCGCGTTCGGCGGTCGCATAGCAATAGGTCTCGACATAGCGTTGCGCGGGATTCGCGGGATCGAACGAATCGCGCCAGCCAATGACCCAACCCGCATGTTCGGCGCCACGCTGCCACCGCTCGAGCCGGGCCTGCAACCCCGTCGCGTCGAGCGCATTCGACGCGGGGACGCGATAGACCACGACCAGCCGCCAGACATTGAGCTGAAGCTGCATCAGGAGCTCGTCGCCGAAGGCCCGTACGACATAATGACAATCGGGCGCGCCCCGAACATGCCTGAGCTCCACCTTGGAACAAGCGGCCTCTTCCATCGATTGCCGAACGGCACCGACATTGAAGCGCGGCAGACGGTATTCAACGGTCTTCAGCGCCTCAGCCATCTGTTGGGTCAGAAACGCTTCCGTCTGCTCTTGTGCCTGATCGATGACTGATTGCATGGAATCGTGGGTGACACGGGGGGGCGGGTGGCGGATCGTGGGCACAACGCGTCCCGCCCAAAGGGGTTCCATGCGCCCTCCGGAAGCGGCAAACCAAAGGGCCTAGCCGGCGACGGCTAGGCCCTTGATCTATCTGGTGGAGCCAGTCGGAATCGAACCGACGACCTCTACAATGCCATTGTAGCGCTCTCCCAACTGAGCTATGACCCCAAAGAGTGCGGCGTGCAATCTAGCGCCGATCGGCGCCCCGTGGGAGCGGGTATTCGGTAGCGCGCCGTGGCACGACGGTCAACGCTCCTCCTCGTCCTCGACGTTCTCGATCACCTCGGCCATGTCGTCCTCGTCCTCGCCAAGCTCGGACGCGTCCTCCAGCACCTCGGTTTCCTCTTCCTCCTCGTCTTCGTCCTCTTCTTCGTCGGCCTCCTCGCCTTCGGCGGCAGGGACCTCCTCGGTCTCCTCCTCCTCGACCGCCGCGTCATCGCTTTCGAGCTCGGTATCGATCTCCTCTTCGACCGTGGCGTCGGCGACCGGCTCGACCGGCGCCACGACGCGGACGCGACGGGTCTTCAACAGCGCCTCGGGATCGAACGCGGCGCCGCATTTCGGGCACACGATCGGATCGTGCCGCAGATCATAGTAGCGCGCTCCGCAATTGGGGCAGGTGCGCTTCGTTCCCCATTCGGCCTTGACCATACTCGCCTCTCCCCCGCCACGCGGTCGGCGCCGGCCCTTTGCCATGAAGCACCGCCGCTGTCAAAAGCAAAATCGGCGTGGTAGAGAGCCGCCGCGATGACAAACGCAACGGGCGCGCCACTTGTTGCACGATGCTCGGGTCCGCTTAAGGGGCGGTGCCGGGTGCCCGGCGACAAGTCGCTGTCGCACCGCGCGCTCATCCTGGGCGGGCTCGCGGTCGGGCGGACGCGCGTCAAGGGCCTCCTCGAGGGCGAGGACGTGTTGTGCACGGCGGCGGCGATGCGCGCCCTGGGCGCCGGCATCGAGCGTGAGGCCGAGGGCGAGTGGCGCATAGACGGACGGGGCGTCGGCGGCCTCGCCGAGCCCGATTCCGTGCTCGATCTCGGCAATTCCGGGACCGGCGCGCGGCTCTTGATGGGCGCTGTCGCAGGCCATCCCTTCACCAGCTTCTTCACCGGCGATGCGTCGCTGCGGCGGCGGCCGATGGCGCGCGTCGCGACGCCGCTGACCCAAATGGGAGCTCGCATCGTGACCCGCGAGGGCGGTCGGATGCCGCTCGCCGTGGTCGGGGCGACGACGCCGATCCCGATCTCCTATCGCATGCCGGTCGCGTCGGCGCAGGTGAAGTCGGCAGTGCTTCTGGCGGGCCTCCATGCGCCGGGCGAGACAATCGTCGAGGAGCCGCTGCCGTCGCGCGATCATACCGAGCGGCTGATGCGCCATTTCGGCGCGAGCCTCGTCGTCGAGCCCACCAACGCGGGTGGTCGCCGCATCCGCCTTTCGGGCCAGCCCGAGCTTGCCGGCGCCGATCTGGTCGTCCCCGGCGATCCGTCCTCCGCCGCCTTCCCGGCAGTGGCGGCCCTGCTGGTGCCAGGTTCGGCGATCGTGATCGAAGGGGTCGGACTCAACCCGTTGCGCGCCGGCCTCTATCAAACATTGAGCGAGATGGGCGCCGAGATCGGTTTTGCCAACCGCCGCATCGCTGGCGGCGAGCCTGTCGCCGATCTCGAAGTACGGGCAAGCCGCCTCAAGGGCGTCGTGGTCCCCGCCGAACGGGCGCCCAGCATGATCGACGAATATCCGGTTCTCGCGGTCGCCGCGGCGTTCGCCGAAGGGCGGACCGTGATGCACGGGCTCGCCGAGTTGCGCGTCAAGGAAAGCGATCGGCTCGCCGGGATCGCCGAGGGCCTGACGGCGTGCGGGAGCGACGTCGCGATCGACGGCGACACGCTGATCGTCGCCGGCGGCCGCCCGCCAGTCGGAGGCGGCAGCATCGCGGCACGGCTCGACCACCGCATCGCGATGGCGTTCCTGGTGCTGGGCCTTGCGTCGGAGCGGGGCGTGCGGATCGACGACGGCGCCACCATCGCGACCAGTTTTCCCGATTTCGTCACCCTCATGACGGGTCTTGGCGCCACGATCGCGGCGGAGG
The DNA here is from genome assembly GCA_035509095.1 of Allostellaceae bacterium. Lineage (GTDB taxonomy): Bacteria > Pseudomonadota > Alphaproteobacteria > ATCC43930 > CGMCC-115725 > DATJLY01. The sequence continues at coordinate 5,613 of DATJLY010000489.1, forward strand.
CCGCGTGATCATCGCCGTCGATGGGCCCGCGGCGTCGGGCAAGGGGACGTTGGCGCGCCGTCTCGCGCGCCATTATGGCCTGGCCTTTCTCGATACCGGCGCGCTCTACCGCGCTGCCGCGTTGCGGGCGCTCGAGACGGGCGACCCAAGTGATCCCGCGGTCGCGGAAGCGGCGGCGGTTCGGGTCTCGCTTGCCGATCTCGCCGATCCCCGCCTCCGGGAGGAGCGTGTCGGGGCCGCGGCCTCGATCGTGGCGGCGATTCCGGGCGTGCGCCGGGCGCTTTTGGAGGCGCAGCGCCAATTCGCCCGGCAACCGCCCCAGGGGGAGCCCGGCGCGGTGCTGGATGGCCGCGACATCGGGACCGTCGTATGTCCCGACGCCGAAATTAAGCTTTATCTGACAGCCAGCCCCGAGGCCCGAGCCATGAGGCGCCTCAAGGAGTTGCAGCAGCAGGGAACCGGCGCTATATACGGCCGCGTCCTACAGGACATGAAGGCTCGCGACGCGCGTGACAGCGAGCGCGCGACGGCACCGTTGACGCGGGCCGCCGATGCGCTTGAGTTGGATACGACCGCGCTCGACGCCGACGGCGCCTTCGCGGCTTCGGTCGCCTTCATCACGCGCAAGCTCGACAGCCGGAAGAGCTGAGGGCAGGCGCGTTCCCGTTGGACAACGGTTTTCATGCCGCGACCTGCCGCTCGTCCCCGGTGGCGCGACACAAATCAGAGGGGACGTTCGGGAGACTCGATGGCCGTCGCAACTCAAACTGTCCCCACCGCCGGCAAGGAAAGCTTTGCCGCGCTGCTCGATGAATCGCTCGGCGCAAGCTCCGGGCTCGAGGGCACCGTCATCAAGGGGACGGTGATCGCGGTCGAAAACGACAATGTCCTCATCGATGTCGGGTTGAAGTCCGAGGGACGCGTGCCGCTGAAGGAATTCGCCTCGGCGGGCAAGCCCGCCGAGCTGAAGGCGGGCGACGTGGTCGAGGTCTATCTCGAGCGGATGGAGGACAAGAACGGCGAGGCGCAGATCTCGCGCGAGAAGGCCCGTCGCGAAGAGGCGTGGACGCAGCTCGAAAAGAGCTTCCAGTCGAACGAGCGCGTCACCGGCACGATCTTCGGCCGCGTCAAGGGCGGCTTCACCGTCGACCTCAACGGCGCCGTCGCGTTTCTGCCCGGCAGCCAGGTCGATATCCGCCCGGTGCGGGACATCACGCCGCTGCTCGGTTCGCCGCAGCCGTTCCAGATCCTCAAGATGGACCGCTCGCGCGGCAACATCGTGGTCTCGCGCCGTGCCGTGCTCGAGGAAAGCCGCGCCGAGGCGCGCTCGGAGCTGGTCGCGTCGCTGAAAGAGGGTCAGATCCTCACCGGCGTCGTGAAGAACATCACCGATTACGGCGCGTTCGTCGATCTGGGCGGCGTCGACGGGCTGCTTCACGTCACCGACATCGCTTGGCGCCGCATCAATCATCCGAGCGAAGCGCTCCATATCGGCCAGACCGTGAAGGTTCAGGTGGTGCGCTTCAATCCCGAGACGCAGCGCATCTCGCTCGGCATGAAGCAGCTCGAGGCCGATCCGTGGGAAGGCGTCGATCTGAAATATCCCGCGGGGGCGCGCTTCAAGGGCCGCGTCACCAACATCACCGATTACGGCGCGTTCGTCGAACTGGAGCCCGGCGTCGAGGGGCTGGTCCACGTCTCGGAAATGAGCTGGACCAAGAAGAACGTGCATCCTGGCAAGATCGTCTCGACGAGCCAGGAAGTCGAGGTGATGGTGCTCGACGTCGATCCGGCGAAGCGCCGCATCAGCCTCGGCCTCAAGCAGACGATGCAGAATCCGTGGGAGGCCTTCGCCGAGAAATATCCCGCCGGCTCCGAGCTGGAAGGCGAAGTCCGCAACATCACCGAGTTCGGTCTCTTCATCGGGCTGCCGGGGGAGATCGACGGGATGGTGCACCTTTCCGACATCGATTGGCAGAAGCCGGGCGAGCAGGCGATCGCCGCCTATAAGAAGGGCGACATGGTCCGGGTCCGCGTGCTGGACGTCGACGCCGAGAAGGAGCGGATCAGCCTTGGCATCAAGCAGCTCGAATCCGATCCGCTGGAATCGAGCCTTGCCGCGGTCAAGAAGGGTGATGTCGTCACCTGCACCGTGTCCGCGATCACCGAGAACGGCATCGATGTCGAGCTCGCGACCGGACTGCCGGGCTTCATCCGCAAGTCCGAACTGTCGCGCGACCGCGGCGAGCAGCGTCCTGACCGCTTCGCCATCGGCGAGAAGGTCGACGCCAAGGTGACCGCGCTCGACCGCGCGACCCGGCGGGCGACCCTGTCGATCAAGGCGCGTGAGATGGACGAGGAGAAGCGGGCCATGGCGGAGTTCGGCTCCTCGGACTCAGGCGCGAGCCTCGGCGACATCCTCGGCGCCGCCATCAACCGGGCGCGCGGCGAGCGGCCCGAGAAGGACGACAAGTAGACTCGACTCTGTTGACGCATCCGCGGTGCTTTGGCAGGCTTCCCTGCCCAAGCCCGGAAGAGGCGCCGCATGACCAAGTCCGAGCTCATTCAGCAGCTGGCAGAGCGCAACCCCCACCTCTACCAACGCGATGTCGAGCGCATCGTCAGCACGATCTTCGACGAGATCACCGCGGCATTGGCACGGGGCGATCGGGTCGAGCTGCGCGGGTTCGGCGCCTTCTCGGTCAAGCGCCGCGAGGCGCGGCAAGGCCGCAATCCCCGGACGGGCGACAGCGTCAGCGTCGGCGAGAAGCACATCCCGTTCTTCAAGACCGGCAAACAGCTGCGCGAGCGGCTGAACGAGGAGGCGTGAGCTCTCTCGCGCGAGGGGTCCGGTGAGGCTGGTGCATTGGGTGGTGACGGCGCCGGCGGCGCTGATCCTCGGCAGCTTCGCCGTCTCGAACCGCACCGACGTCACGGTGACCTTGTGGCCGGTGCTGGGCCCAACGCAATTGCCGCTTTACCTGGTCGTGCTTCTGGCTCTCCTAGTCGGGTTCCTTGCGGGCGAATTCATCGCCTGGATCAATGGCGGGTCCGCGCGGCGGCTTGCGCGCGAGCGTCAGCGCCGCATCGACGTGTTGGAGCGCGATCTCGCCGCGGCTCAGGCAAAGGCGGCACCGCCGCCCGCGCCTCAAAACGCCCTCGTACCGGCGCGCGAGGCATGAGCGTCGCGGCCAAGATCTGCGGCCTCTCCGGCGAGGAGGGGCTGGCGGCGGCGATCGCGGGTGGCGCGCGATTTGTCGGATTCGTGTTCTATCCGCCGAGCCCGCGCCATCTCACCATCGAGCGCGCGGCGGCGCTCGCGACACGCGTGCCGGCGGGGATCGGCCGCGTCGCCGTGCTGGTCGATCCCGAAGACGACTTCCTCGCGCGGCTCGTTGCCAGGGTGCCGCTCGATCTCCTGCAATTGCATGGCAAGGAGACGCCGGAGCGGGTGCAGACGATCAAGGACCGGTTCCGGGTCGGCGCGATGAAGGCGATCGCGGTCGCGGGCGAGGCCGATCTCGACGGGGCAAAGCCCTATTTCGGCGTTGCCGACTGGCTCATGTTCGACGCCAAGCCGCCCAAGGAGAAGACCGACGCGATGCCGGGCGGCAACGCGCTCGCGTTCGATTGGCGGCTGCTGCGCACACGGCGCTGGCCATTGCCGTGGATGCTGTCTGGCGGGCTCGACCCCGACAACCTCGCCGAGGCCGCGACGATTTCCGGCGCCAGCGCGGTCGACGTTTCGTCCGGCGTTGAATCGGCGCCGGGCGTCAAGGACCCGGCGAAGATCCGGCTCTTTCTCGCGCGCGCCCAGGCGCTCTAGAGGATTTGGACCGACTCGGGTTTTGCCGCTAAAAGACGACATGGCCGCGCCCAATACGTTCCGCAGCGGACCCGACGAGCGCGGCATGTTCGGCATGTTCGGCGGCCGCTTTGTCGCCGAGACCCTGATGCCGCTCGTGCTCGCGGTCGAGCGCGCCTACGACGAGGCCAAGGCCGATCCCGGCTTCGCGCACGAGATCGGCCGCTATCTCGAACATTATGTCGGGCGTCCCAGCCCGCTCTATTTCGCCGAGCGCCTGACCCGCGCGTGCGGCGGCGCAAGGATCTATCTGAAGCGGGAAGACCTCAACCACACCGGCGCGCACAAGGTCAACAATACGATCGGCCAGATCCTGTTGGCGCGCCGCATGGGCAAGCGTCGCATCATCGCCGAGACCGGCGCCGGCATGCACGGCGTCGCTACGGCCACCGTGTGTGCGCTCTTCGATCTCCCCTGCGTCGTCTATATGGGCGCCACCGACATCGAGCGCCAGAAACCCAATGTCTTCCGCATGAAGATGCTGGGCGCCGAGGTGCGGCCGGTCACCTCGGGCACGGCGACCCTGAAAGACGCGATGAACGAGGCGCTCCGCGACTGGGTCGCCAATGTCGAGGATACCTATTACCTCATCGGCACGGTCGCGGGACCCCATCCCTATCCCGCCATGGTGCGCGATTTTCAAAGCGTGATCGGCGAGGAGGTGCGGGCGCAGATCGTGAAGGCCGAAGGAAGGTTGCCGGATTCGTTGATCGCCTGCGTTGGCGGCGGGTCGAATGCGATGGGGCTGTTCCATCCGTTCCTCGACGATCCGGACGTGGCGATGATCGGGGTCGAAGCGGCAGGGCTTGGCATCGAGACCGGAAAGCATGCGGCCTCGCTCAATGGCGGCTCGCCGGGCGTGCTGCATGGCAATCGCACCTATCTCCTCCAGAACGAGGACGGTCAGATCGACGACGCCCATTCGGTATCGGCGGGGCTCGATTATCCCGGCATCGGGCCGGAGCATGCCTGGCTTCACGATCTGGGCCGCATCGAATATGTACCCATCACCGACCGCGAGGCGCTCGACGCGTTCCGGCTCCTGACCAAGCTTGAGGGCATCATCCCGGCGCTTGAATCGGCACACGCCGTCGCCGAGGCGATGAAGCGTGCCCCGCGCCGGCCGGCGAGCCATCTCATGGTGATCAACCTGTCCGGCCGCGGCGACAAGGATCTCGAGACCGTCGCACGGGCAACGGGCGGCGACGAATGAGCGCCACCCGTATCGAGGCTCGCTTTGCCGAGCTGGCGCGCCAAGGGCGCGCCGGGCTCGTGACCTATTTCACGTGCGGCGATCCCGATGCGGCGACGTTCGCGCGGCTCCTCGACGGACTGCCGGCGGCGGGCGCCGATCTCATCGAGGTTGGGATGCCGTTCTCCGACCCGATGGCGGACGGGCCGTCGATTCAGGCAGCGAGCCTGCGCGCGCTCAAAGCCGGCATGACACTCGCCCGCACACTCGACAGCGTGCGCAGCTTCCGCGCCCGGGATCAGCGCACGCCGATCGTGCTGATGGGCTACTACAACCCGATCTACCGCTATGGCGTGGCGCGGTTCCTCGCCGACGCGAAGGCGTGCGGCGTCGACGGGATGATCGTCGTCGACCTTCCCCCCGAACATGACGACGAACTGTGCCTGCCCGCGCTGCGATCGGGTCTCGACTTCATCCGCCTTGCGACGCCGACGACCGACGACGCGCGGCTTCCCGCCGTACTGCGGCATACCGCGGGCTTCATCTACTATGTCTCGATCGCCGGCATCACGGGCACCAAGTCGGCGGCAGCGGCGTCGATCGCGACGGCGGTCGCGCGATTGAAGCGCCATTCCGATCTGCCGGTCGCGGTCGGGTTCGGCATCAGAACGCCAGACCAGGCCGCCGAAATCGCGCGCATCGCCGACGCGGCGGTCGTGGGATCGGCGCTCGTCGACCGCATCGCCGCCTCGCTCGACGCCGAGGGATGCGCCACGCCAGGCCTCGTCGATGCGGTTCTGGCCGACGTGCGGGCCCTCGGCCTGGGCGTCAGGGGAGCGCGATGAACTGGCTCACCAATTTCGTTCTGCCGAAGATCCGGGCGGCGGTGGCGAAGCGCGAGGTCGCCGACAATCTCTGGCACAAATGCCCGGGCTGCGGGCAGATGCTGTTCCATCGCGAGCTCGACGCCAATCTCCGCGTGTGCGCAAGCTGCGGCCATCATCTGCGCCTCGATCCAATGCGACGCTTGGAGCTTTTGTTCGACGACGGCGCGGTCCATCCGATCGAGCCGCCCAAAGTGGTGGCCGATCCGCTGAAGTTCCGGGACAGCAAGCGTTATGCCGACCGGCTGAAGGATGCACATGGGAAAAGCGGGGGACGCGACGCGGTGATCGTCGCGCACGGCACGGTCGGCGGCGCCCCCGCCGTCGTGGCGGCGTTCGACTTCGAGTTTCTGGGCGGCTCGATGGGCCTTGCGGTGGGTGAGGCATTTGTCGCTGCGGCTCGGCTCGCGATCGAGCGTCGGGCGGCGCTCGTCGTCGTGCCGGCGTCGGGCGGCGCACGCATGCAGGAAGGCATCCTCGCGCTGATGCAGATGCCGCGCACCACGCTCGCGGTCGAGATGGTGCGAGAGAAGGGGTTGCCCTACATCGTCCTGCTGACCGATCCGACGACCGGCGGGGTCTCGGCCTCGTTCGCGATGCTGGGCGACGTGACACTGGCGGAGCCCGGCGCCGTCATCGGGTTCGCGGGCCCCCGCGTGATCGAGGAAACGATCCGCGAGACGCTTCCGCCGGGGTTCCAGCGCGCCGAATATCTCCTGGAGCACGGCATGGTCGACATGGTGGTCCCGCGCGCGGCGCTGAAAGCGACGTTGGGGCACGTCATCGACCTCCTGATGCGGCCGGGCGTGATGGAGGTCGGCGCCTGATCAGCGATCGCGTCCTCGAGCGGCTGCAATCGCTCCATGTCCGGCTCATCGACCTGTCGCTCGACCGCGTCCTGCGGCTTCTGAAGGCGCTTGGCGATCCGCAGGACCGTCTCCCGCCGGTCATCCATGTCGCCGGCACCAACGGCAAAGGCTCGACGGTCGCGTTCCTGCGCGCGTTCTTCGAAGCCGCGGGATATCGCGCCCACGCTTATACCTCGCCGCATCTCGTGCGTTTCCACGAGCGCATCCGCATCGCCGGCCGCCTCATCGACGAGGAGACCCTGTTGGCGCTGCTCGAGGAATGCGAGCGCGCCAATGACGGCGCGCCCATCACCTTCTTCGAGATCACCACGGCGGCAGCCTTCCTCGCCTTCGCGCGCACCAGGGCCGACATCGCCTTGCTGGAAGTGGGGCTGGGCGGGCGGTTCGACGCCACCAACGTGATCCCGCGCCCGGCCGTCACCGCGATCACGCCGGTCTCGCTCGACCACCAGCATTTCCTTGGCGACACCGTGGCTCAGATCGCGTTCGAGAAGGCGGGCATCCTGAAGCCGGGCGTGCCTGCCGTGATCGCGCGGCAAACGCCGGAAGGGATGGCGGTCATCGAGGCGCGCGCCCGCGCCGTAGGGGCGCCGCTGTTCCGGCAGGGATACGAGTGGCGCGCCGAGGAAACGGCCGAAGGCGGCCTCGCCTATCGCGGCAGCCGCAGCCTCGACCTCCCGCCGCCGGGGCTGTTGGGCGCGCACCAGTACGACAATGCCGGGACCGCGCTCGCCTGCCTCGACTGCCTGACCGGCTTTGCGCTGCCCGAGGCGGCGCTGGCCCGGGGCATGAGGACCGTCGAGTGGCCGGGCCGGCTTCAGCGGCTTCGGCGCGGGCCGCTGGTCGCGAGCCTGCCGCCCGATGCCGAGCTGTGGCTCGACGGGGCGCACAATCCGGCGGGCGGCGCGGTTCTGGCGCGCGCCGCCGAAGCCTGGCGCGACCGGCCGCTGCGGCTGGTCTTCGGGATGCTCAACACCCACGATCCCGCCGGGTTCCTGCCGCCGTTCCGGGGCCTGGCCGAGCGGCTCGTCGCCGTCGCCATTCCCGGCGAGGCAAATGCCAAGCCCGCCGAGGAGCTCGCCGCCATCGCGGGCGCCCTTGGCCTTGCCGCCATCGCCTCCCCCAGCCTCGCCGAGGCGGTTGCCGCCGCGGCCGCGCCGGGGGCGCGGGTTCTGATCTGCGGGTCGCTCTATCTCGCCGGCCGGGTCCTCGCCGAAAACGACTAGGACCCGGTTTTTCGCGACAATTGATAATCGCTCAGAGGACCGAGTTGATCCACTCCACGAGCTTGCTCTTGGGAAGGGCGCCGATCTTGGTCGCCGCCACTTCGCCGCCCTTGAACAGGATCAGGGTCGGGATGCCGTGAACGCCGTATTTCATCGGCGTCTGCGGGTTCTCGTCGATATTGACCTTGGCGATCGTGACCCGGCCGGCCATGTCCTTCGACACGTCCTCGAGGAACGGGGCGATCATCTTGCACGGTCCGCACCACTCGGCCCAGAAATCCACCAGCACCGGTCCCGGCGCGTGCAGGACATCTTGTTCGAAGGATTGATCGGTGACCTTGGTGCTCATGAACCTCTCCTAATGGGGTGGCTAATATCTAGAAACGAGGTGCCACAGCGTCAATGGCGAGGCGGTGCGCGGCGACCGGCATGAGCTTCGGCCCGTCCGTCCACAACAGCGCGCAGCCGATCTCGCGGCCGGGATAGATCTGGGCCACCGCGGCGCGATAGGCGCGGAGCTGATCGATATAGAGCGCCGGGATGCCGTCCTCGTCGACCGGGACCGGCCGCAGCGTCTTGTAGTCGACGATCTGCACCCGGTCGCCGGTCACCAGCAGCCGGTCGATGCGGCCCGAGACGACGCGGCCGTCGAGCACGCCGACGACCGGCACCTCGGCGAGCGAGCCGGGGCCGAAAAGCGATGCGGTCGCGGGGTCGGTCAGCACGCCAAGCGTCTCGGCGAGGATCGCCTCTTGCTCGGCCGGCGTCAGCGCATGGACC
>DATJLY010000490.1:0-6762 GCA_035509095.1 Allostellaceae bacterium
GCGTCGCGTCGTCGAGCACGGGCTCGTCGGTGCGGACGAGATCGCGGCCGGCCATTCGCTGCGGCCTGGCACGCCGATGAAGCGCACGCTCGCGGCGGCCGATGCCGTCCGCATGACACGTGGCAAGTATGCGCGCCAGGAACCGGCGAGTCCCCGCTTCGCGGCGGGTCAGCAGGTCAAAACGCGTAACCTCAATCCCACAACGCATACGCGTCTGCCACGCTATGCCCGCGGCAAGATCGGCACGGTCGAGGCCGTCCGTGGGTGCCACGTCTATCCCGACAGCGTCGCGATCGGCGCCGGCGAGAATCCGCAATGGCTCTATACCGTGGTGTTCACCGCTCGCGAATTGTGGGGCGATGATGCCGATCCCTCGATCACCGTGTCGATCGAGGCATTCGAGCCCTATCTGGCGCCAGCATGAGCGGCCCGCCGCCCGATCTCGTGCCGTCGTTCCCGCGCGATGCCGATGGCCCGGTATTCCGCGAGCCGTGGGAGGCGCAGTCCTTCGCGATGACGCTCGCGCTCTATGAGCGAGGCCTATTCACCTGGCCCGAATGGGCGGCGATCCTTGCCGAGGAGATCGAGCGGGCGCAGCAGGCGGGCGATCCAGACACGGGCGAGACCTATTATCGGCACTGGCTCGCGGCGCTCGAGCGCATCGTCGCCGAGAAGGGTGTGACCGATGCATCGGCCCTGGCGCGGTATCGCGATGCCTGGGACCATGCCGCCGACCGCACGCCGCACGGCACGCCGATCGTGCTCCGGCACCAGGATTTTGCGTCCTAGATCGGCGACACGCCGATGATCCGAGCGTGGGTCGCGAGGATCACGGCATAGACCGCGAGCCCCGCAAGCCACCGCCAAAGGCCGATCTCGCCAGGCCGGAAATGGTTGCGGCCTTCCCAGATCGCGGCAAACGGCAGGATCGAGGTCTGCGCCGCGAACGGGTCCCAGAGCGTCGCGCCCTGAAGCCGGCGGCGCTTGGCGTCGATCGAGACCGTGCCGGCCCCGGCGATGACGATCCAGGTCGCGAAAAACACGAACGAGGCGGCATCGCCATTGCCGACCAGATGCACGACGGCCCACAGCGTGACGCCCATCAGGAACGGATGCCGTGTCACCCGGACGACCCCACGAGCCGGCTCGGCAAGGCGCCGCTCCTGCGCCACCGAGGTCGGGTTGGGCGTTGCGAGGCCGACGGTGAAGAGAAGGACCGCCGGCAGCATCAGCACGACGGCAAAGGGTCGCCACCAGCCGAGCATGCCCCAGAGAGCGACATAGGGTGCGTCGCGATAAGCAACGACAAGCCAGACAATGCCGACGACCGATGCGATCGAAAACGCGGCCATGTAGCCGCGCGTGCCGAGCGTCCCGATGGCGCGGTCGCGCAGCGCGGTGCCGGCGATGCCCAGGTGAATCGCGATGAAGAACAGGGCCGCCAGGATCAAGGAGAGCACGGACGGCTCAGGCGACGGCCTCGTGCGGCGCGCGTTGCTCCGCCATCGCCTCGCCTAGCATCGGCAGCGCGATCGAGAGATAGAGGCATCCGGTGTCGGTGCTGATCTCTTTGACCTGGCCACCCGATTGGATGAACATGTAGGTGCCGTGATCGCGGGTCTTTCCGCCTTGCCACGTCTTTCCGTCATAGCGGATCGAGCCTTCGAGCACGTAGCGGATCTCGGCATCGTCCTGCACCGCGGCCGGAATACGGGTTCCCGGCAATAGCCGCACGAGGCCGAGGCCGGTCCGGTTCTCGGCGAAGGTGCCGAGATGCTTGCGCTCCACGCCGGCGAACCGGGCATCCGGGCGCCAGCGATAGGCCTCCGGCAGCATGATCACAGGCTGGCGAAACCGGCCCTCGGGGAATTCAAGCGCGCGCCCGGTCAGGTGCTCGTAGCAGGCGGCGTGCGAATCCTTGTTGTATCTGTGCCCGTCGGGCAGGTCGCGCGTATAGACGCCGTCCTTGAAGCGTCCGCCCGCGGCGATCAGCTCCCGCCGCGCGGCATCGAGCTCCTGGTGCGTGCAATAGGGCGCCCCGCTGGGTCCCGGGAATTGCAGGATGAGCGCGAGGCAGTCGGCGTCCTGATGCTGCGGTCCGTAATAGACGCCTTCGGGAAAATAGGCGCATTGCCCCGCGTTGATCTCGCCGGTGCCGGCGCTGAACTCGCCGTCGAGCACATAGCGGATCTGGTCGAAGTTATGGCGATGGCGCGGGGTGCCGTAATCCTTGGAGAGGAACGTCCAGGTGAAATCCATGCGCACGCCAAGCCGGCCGGTGTCGAGCGGAAAGGTCTTGGCGACGATACGCCCCGACCGTCCGATCGATTCCTCGACCGCGGTGACGTCCGCGACATTGACGATGGTGGCTTCGGCCGGCACGGCAGACCTCCCCGCAATGGGCTTCCGAACCCGCATTAACAACGGCGCCGTCACGCCGTCAACCGAGGCGAGCCAGGGTTGGACCGCCGCGCGCGCCGTGCTAGGGACGAAGAGGAGGCCGACGAGCCTCGTGGGGGAAACGAATGCAAAACAGGGTCTCGGGCGGACTCGCGTCGGCGAAGTTCAGCGAACAATCGGGAGACATCGTCGCGCGGCTCGAGCGGCTGCCCTTCTCGCCGTTCCATTTCCGCGCCGCCGCGATCCTCGCGGTCGGCACGTTCTTCGATGCGTTCGATTCGATCTGCATCGGCGTGGCGCTCGCCGTCATCTTCAGGAGCCTTCATATCGGCTTCTTCAATGCCGGGCTGCTACTGAGTTCGGGCTTTGTCGGGCAGTTCTTCGGCGCGTGGGCCTTCGGCTTCCTAAGCGAGCGATCCGGGCGCAAGGTCGCGTTCATCGTGGCGCTCGGACTGTTCGGACTTCTCAGCGTGGTCGTGGCCTTTGCCTGGAACATCGAGAGCCTTGTCGTTCTCCGCGTGGTGCAGGGGTTCGGGCTTGGCGGCGAGGTGCCTGTCGCGGCGGCTCTTTTCAACGAGCTGCTGCGCGCCGACAAGCGCGGGCAGGTCGTGACCATCTATCAAACCATTTTTCAATGGGGCGCGCTGCTGACGCCGCTCATCGGGCTCGCGTGCTTCGGCCTGTTCGGCCCCGACCTGGGATGGCGCGTGCTGTTCCTGTTCGGCGGCATTCCGGTGCTGGTCGCAATCTATGCTTGGCGCGCGTTGCCTGAATCGCCGCGCTGGCTCGCCAATCACGGCCGCTACCAGGAAGCGGACGCCATTGTCCGCGCGATCGAGGCGCAGCGTTTCAAGGAACGCCTCGCGCCGCCACGCGCCCAGCCGCCGCAAAGCGCCGCGGCCACGAGCGTCGGCGAACTTTTCGCCGGCATCTATTTGCGGCGCACCATCATGCTGTGGCTGCTGTGGGCGACTTGTTTCTTCGTGGCCTATGGCTTCAGCATCTGGCTGCCGACGCTTTATGTAAGCATTGGCCATCTTCCAGTCACCTGGGCGCTGTGGCTTTCGGTGATGACCTGGGCCGTCAACATCGTGACGATGTACGCCATGGCGCTGGTGCTCGACACGATCGGACGCAAGCCGTTCCTGGTCGCGGGCTTCCTCGTCATCGCGGTGGGCGGGTTCTTCGGCGCCGTCGCGGTCACCGAGTTCCACGCGACCGGCTGGAGCATTCTCTTCACCGTCAACATCTTCCTCAGCATCGGCACGTCGCTGACGACGGTGCTGGCGGTAGCCTACACGGCGGAACTTTATCCGACCCGGATGCGCGGCCTCGGCGTCTCAAGCGCCAGCAGCATGAACCGGCTCGCGAGCATCGCGGCGCCGTCGGTGGTGGGCGCGCTGCTCGCGGCACAGCTCGGGATCGAGATCGTGTTCGCGCTTTTTGGCCTGGTCGGCCTGATCGGCGCCTTCGTCATCGCGGCGATGGGCATCGAGACGAAGCGCCGCAGCCTTGAAGAGCTGTCGCCCTGAGCGCTCACTCCTCGACGTGGTCGTGGCCGCCGATGCGGCCCGGCCGCCAATAGCCTTCGGAATAGATCTGCTGGCGCGTCAGGCCGCGCTCGATGAGCGAATGGCGCTGGGCGCGCACGGTGCTGGTCTCGCCGATGATGACGGCGTGGCCCGTTCCGGGCGGCAGCGTGAAGGCATCGAGCGCGTCCGGGAGAAGCCGGCTCGGCGCCGGCGGCGCGCCGTCGCGCGAGAGCCAGGTCACGCTCACGTCGGCGTGGCTTGTGACCGGCATCTTGTCCTCGGCCCCGCCGATCTCGAGGAAGACATAGGCCTTGGCGCCCTTGGGCAGCGCCTCGGTCAAAGCGAGGATCGCCGGCATCGCCGTTTCCTCGCCGCTGAAGAGGTGCCAGTCGGCGCCGGGCGACAGCCCGATGCGGCCGCGCGGCCCGCGAATATCGATCGACTGCCCCGGCTTTGCCTCGAGCGCCCAGCGCACCCCCGGCGCCATATGCTCGTGGATCACGAAGTCCACATCGATGAGCCGCGTCGCCGGATCGAAGCGTCGGATCGTATAGTGGCGCCGCGCCGGCTCCGGGCCGTCTTGCGGGATCTGAAGCACGATCTCCTGGCCGGGCTTCGGCGAGAACTCGCCGAGGTCGTCGGCGGTAAGTTGAACCCGCCGCAGATGCGGGCCCACATCGGCGACGCTCGCGACCCGCAGCGTCCAGGGCCGCCCCCGCCGCCGTTCCAGTTCGGCCTCGCTCAGTTGCGGCCGCGCCGCCACCGGTCTCGCGATCGTGTCGTCCATGCCATCCCTTCCTTTCGTCGGCCCGATTATCGCATATGGGGGCGGCCGATCAATCCGCCAGCCCCGGCGCGCGGCCGATCACGGCCCAGAGCGGGTCGTGCGCTTCATCGCCCCCGACCAGGGTCCGCGCTTCGACCGGGTCGTACCCCGCCTGCCGGAGATAAAGCGCGACCAGATCCTGGTGCCGCCCGTCGTCGAGGGCGCGCCAGATCGCCACCGCCTTGGTCGGGAAGCAGCGGTTGGAGAAGGTGACCGCCACCACCCCGCCCGGCTTCAAGGCCCGCCGCACCTCGCGGAACACCGCGACCGGGTGCTGCAAGTACTGGACCGAGACGCAGACCCCCACCCCGTCGAGCGAGCCCGCGTCGAGCGGCAGGGTCGCATCGGCATTGAGGTCCTGCACGAACCAGCGGTCATAGCGCGGATTGGCCCGCAGCTCGGCCTCGTTCATGCCGTGGCCGATGACCTCGCGATAGGTGACATCGGCCGGGAGATGAGCGACCCAGCTCCCCATCAGGTCCAGGATCGTGCCGCCCGCCGGGAACAGTGCGCGATAGAGCCCGGTCACCGCCGCGATGGCGCCGTCATCGATATGGGTGACGAAGCGCGGCGCGGCATAGAAGACCCGATCCGGCTCGTCGTCGATCTTGGCGAACGCGCCGTCCGGTATGCCGGGAAGGTCGGTGTCGGCCATGCTCCCTCCGACTCTAGCCCGCCCCAAGCGCCGGAAACGCGACAATTGATAATCGCTGCGCCGGTTCCGTCGGCCCCTCCTGCCAAAGCAAAGTCTGTCCTTGTACGCTTATATCATATTCTGCGTACAAGGTCAAGCCGTCTCTTGGCGGATGAAGTCGATGATCTTGCGCACCGCGCCCTGGGCGGCGGCCGAACCGGGGTCGCTGCGGACGAGGTCGTAGGCCGCGCCCTCGAACCATTCGAGCCGGATATCGCCGCCTTGCTTGCGGTAGTTGGCGACGAACTGCTCGGCGAAGCGGCGCGGGTGAAGCTCGTCAATCGGGTTCTGGAGATAGAGGATCGCCGGCCGCTCGACCGGATCGCCGCGCTCGAGGGCGAGGTTCGGGCTTCCTTCGCCCATCGCGTCTTCGGTGAGCCAATAACGCTGCTGCATCGCGACCGCGCCGCCGCGGTTCTGATAGGCCTGCTCGCCCGGCGCCTTGGCCTTGCGGTCTAGGAAGCGCCCCAAGGGACAGATCACCGGCCACAGCGTCACGACATAGGGCACATGCGCGTCGAACCCGCCCGCGGGCGACGTGATCGCGCGATAGCGCGGATCATCGGGCTTAAGCCCGTTCAGCACGACGAGATGTCCGCCGCTCGAGGTTCCCATGCTGCCGACCCATTCGGGCCGCGACTTGAACCGCGCCGCGTTCGCCTTGAGCCAGCGCACGCCGTAATTCACGTCCGCGACCGAGCCCGGATATGTGGCGACCGGCGGGTTGCGGAAATCGAGCGCCGCGATCACCACGCCGCCCTTCGCGACTTCCTTGTTGATGGGATCGTTGTTGGCGCGATCGCCCGCGCACCAGGCGCCGCCATGCGCCTCCACCACGGCCGGAAACGGCCCCGACCCGCGCGGCACGAACATCCGCGCGAGATAGGGCGTGTCGCCATGCCGCAGATATTCCACCTCGGTGATATCGATCTCGTAGGACGTCGCCATAAGGGATTCCCGCTCGCGGTTTCGCGTCAGTCTAAAGTCTGATCAACACGGATTGAAACACCTCCGTCGTCGCCCCCGTGAAAGCGGAGGCCACGGCAACCGCGCGTCGCTGGTCCTGGGTCCCCGCTTGCGCGGGGACGACGACAAAGATGATGCCGTCATGACGGATCGCACTCTAGGACACGCCCCGTCTGCTCGGTAACTCCCTCTCCATCCCTCTGACGCGCCGGCCTAGCGCGCCACCTTTTCGACAAAGGCGCGGATGGCGGCGCCGAGCCGGTCATCCTTGGTGTCGATCGAGGCGACCTCGGAAATGTGGTTGTGTCCAGAGAGCCACAGGAACGGCGGGCACATCCCGTCGC
>DATJLY010000491.1:0-9899 GCA_035509095.1 Allostellaceae bacterium
CCGCGGTCATCTCCTCGACCCAGGGCCAGCCGGGATGGGCGGCGATGATCTTGAGGTCGGGAAAATCCGCGGCAAGCTCGTCGATCGCGGAAGGATGGGCGTGCCGGATCTTGGCGCCGAGGCCACCCGGCATGCCGGCACCCATGCCGGTCGTGCCGACATCGATCATCACCGGCGCCTTCAGCTCGTTGATGACCTCGAACAGGGGATAGAACTGCCGGTCGTCGACCGCGAAATGGCCCATGATGGGATGGAAATGGAAGCCCAGCATGCCGAGATCGCGGATCGCCTTCCGCGCCTCGATCCGCGCCACCTCGCCCTTGAAGGGATCGACCGCGGCCCAGGAATGGATGATGCGCTCGGGATGACGGCGCTGCATCCCTTTCACATACTCGTTCGAGCAGGGCGGCGTGCCGATCGTGGTCTCGAGATCGAGCGCCACCAGCACCGCTTCGACGCCCGCGTCGGCGAATTCCTTCACCACCTCGTCTTCCTGCTTCCAGGTCCAGGTGCGGTTCCAATATTTGGCAAGCGCCTCGACATAAGGACCTTGGCAGCGGATCCAGGGCTCGGTGTTGGGATAGCAGTGCAGGTCGATGATGCGCATGGCGCGGGGGTTCCCTAACGCGCCGGCGCCGCGAGCCGGTCGGCCGCGAGCTTCAAGGTGATGGTCTCCACGAGCGACTTCTTCGACACCTTGCCGAAGGTCGAGAGCGGGAAATCGGTCATGGTCTCGAGCCGTTCCGGCAGCTTGTAGCGGGCGATCTCCTTCCCATGGAGGAACGTGACGA
Source organism: Allostellaceae bacterium (assembly GCA_035509095.1). GTDB lineage: Bacteria > Pseudomonadota > Alphaproteobacteria > ATCC43930 > CGMCC-115725 > DATJLY01. Next base: position 792 of record DATJLY010000491.1, read on the forward strand.
GCTCCTCGAGCGTCAGCGCATGGCCCGGACGCAGGATGACGCAGGCGCACATGCGCTCGCCCAGCGAGGCGTCGGGAATGGCGATGCAGGCGGCGTTCTCGACCGCCGGGTGCTGCAGGATCAGATTCTCGATCTCCTCGGCGCTGATCTTCTCGCCGCCACGGTTGATCAGGTCCTTCTTGCGGCCCTCGACCATGTAGTTGCCCGAAGGATGCTGGCGCATGAGATCGCCCGAGCGATAGAACCCGTCGCTCGTGAAGGCCCTGAGATTGTGCTCGGCCGCGCCATAATATCCGCGCAGCGTATAAGGTCCGCGCGCGCACAGCTCGCCCACCTCGCCGAACGCGACCTCGTTGTCGTCATCGTCGAGGAGCCGCACCTCGTCGTCGGGCGAGACGGGACGGCCCACCGTCTCGAGCCGCACATCGTCGGGATCGGTGCGGCGGACGAAGAACAGCATGCCTTCGGACATGCCGAAATTCTCCTGCACGAAACAGCCGGGGATCAGCTCGCGGGTCCGGAGCCGCACCTCCGGCTGAAGCCGCTGCCCGCCGCTTTGGATATAGCGCACCGAGGACGTGTCGTGGCGCGTGCAGAGCGGGCTTTCGATGAGCCGGATCAAAAGCGCCGGCACCACCTTGATGTGGGTGACGCGGTGCTTTTCGACGAGCGGCCACATCTCTTCGGGCCGCGTCGTGCGCGACAGCACGATCTTGCCGCCGTTGAACATGAAGCCCTGAATGCCGGGGCAGGCAAGCGGCAGGTTGTGCGCGATGGGCAGCGCGAGCAGCAGGATCGACTCCCCCGTCACCTCGCACACTTCGGCCGCTCGCTTGGAATTATAGGCATAGTCGTTGTGGGTGCGCGGAATGAGCTTCGGCACGCCGGTGGTGCCGCCCGAAAGCTGGAAGATGCAGGGGTCGGTCGGGTCGATCGCGATCTTGGCGAGGGCCGATCCGTCGCCCTTCGCCGGCCGCTCGATCAGCTCGACGAGCGACAGCTCGCCTTCGCGCGGTGTGCCCAGCACGATCGGGAAGCGCATGGACGGGCTTTCCTGCGCGATCCGGCGGATCATCGGCGAGAACTCGAAATCGCTCTGCCGCTCGGGATAGACGCAGGCGACCGCCTCGGCGATCGACACGAACTGCCCGATCTCGTTGTAGCGGTGCGTCGCGAGCGCGGCGATCGGGATCGCGCCGATCTTTTGCAGCGCGAAATAAAGGATCACGAACTCCGCCACGTTGGGCAGCGACAGCACGACGCGGTCGCGCGGCTTCAATCCCAGATCGAGAAGGTTGAGCGCGAGATTGTCCGAGCGGCGATCGATGTCGCGATAGGTCAATCTCCGCTCGCCGTCGATCACCGCCACGCGGTCGGCGAAGCGCGCGAACATTTCGGCGAATTCCTGGCGCAGCGGCCGGTCCTGCCAATAGCCCTTGGCGCGATAGCGGGCGGCGAAATCGGGCGGGAACGGTACGACGCCGGGCAGCATGGACGCGCTCCTTGATGGGTCCACAGATGGGCGGGCGCCCACCATCGGTCAGCCCGGCGGGGTCTGTCAAGAACCGCCAATTATCGAGATGTTTTAGGCGCTTGCCAGGCAATCTCCACTTTGTCGCAAGGATTTGGCGCTAGGCTCCAACACCATGGCGAAGAGCTTGGTTCCGACCCTCATGCGGCGTCTCGCGGCGGACCGCACCGGCAACGCGGCGGTCGAATTCGCCTATATCACGCCGGTGCTGCTCGGCCTGTCGCTGCCGCTCGTCGATTTGGGATCGGCCGCTTACTATCAGATGCGGGTGCAGGACGCGGCGCAAGCGGGCGCGCAAGCCGCGCTGACGACCGGATATTCCTCGACCACGATCACGACCGCCGCGCAGAGCGCGACGAGCCTTGGCGCCAATGTGAGCGTCACGCCGTCCGAGACCTATAACTGCGTCGTGAGCGGCGCGATCGGACCCTCGGTCGCGTCCGGCACGACGTGCGCCGACGGCAGCACCGCCGGCACGTACGCGACGGTCGACACGACCTACAGCTATACGCTGATCCTGGCCGTCCCCGGCCTCGCCAATCCGATGACGTTGAACGGATCGGCGACCGTCCGGATCGACTGACCCCTCGTTTATTCGACCAGCTTCGAGGTCGAGCCGCCGACGCCGGCGACGCCGACGCCGTTGCAGTTCGAGTTGAAGGTCGTGCTGCCCGAGAAGGTGAGCGTGAGCCCGATGAGCTGCGTGCACGGCGCGGCGGTCCCGGTGGTCGAGCCGCCGGAATAGTTCACCGCTTCGTTGGGAAAATAGATCGCGCCGGTGATGTTCTGCCCGGCCCCGCCGCTCAACGTGTTGGTCTTGCCGCTCGCCTTTGGATCCTGGAACAGGGCGAGGCCCGCGAGCGCACCCGATGTCGGCGCCGAAAGCGTCACCGTGCTGGTGCCGCCGATGCTCGCGCTTCCATAGGTGCCGGTGTTGCTCGTGAGGATGATGGTCACGCCGGAGCCCGTCACCGTCGACGTGCCGCCGACCGAAAGGCTCCCGGCGTTGATGATGTAGGTGCCGGGGTTGAGCGTGAGCGATCCGTTGGCCGACGTGCTGAGATTGCCGCAGATGACCATCGTGCCGCCATAGGTGCTCGCCGACAATGTCTTGGTCTGGTTGAGCCCGACCGAGACCGAGCTCGAATTGCATCCCGAGAATGACGGAACCGAGACGCTGGCATAGGGATTGGCCACGGCCGAGGTGCCGGTATTGATTCCATCGGTGGTCGTGAAGCTCGAGCCGGGTGTCGTCGTGTAATTGCCGACGATATAGGCCGAGAGCGCCGTGATGGTCGCGCTGCCGCTGAGCTGCAGCGCGCTCGACGACGACGAGTTGACATAGATGGTGCAGCCATTGAGCGTGAGCGAGCCGCTGCCGCTGTCGCCGAGTCCGTCGGTGACATTGCCCTTGTCGAGCGCCATGACGCATCCGTCGGACGAGGTGCCCTCGGTGGCGACGGCGCGCGAACTGGCGGTGGGTTGGGAGTCGAGGAACAGGCTCGAGAAGAACAGCGGCTGCGGCTGCGAGATGATGACTTCGACCGCCTCGCCGTTGGTCGTGTAGTTGCCGGAGGCCGGCGGGTTGTTGACGGTCACGCTGACGCCGTTGACGCCGTTCGTGAAGCCGTATTGCGTCGCCACGGCCGCGGCGGCGGCCTTGAAGCTCGTCGAGTTGGCGCCCGCCGCCTCGGCGGTCGCCGCGCTGAACGCGGCGGCGTCAGCCGCGCCTTGAAGATTGCGCTTTGCGACGTACCACAGCGTCGCGTCGGTCCCGAGCCCCGCAACGCCGAGAAGCGAGGTGACGGTAAGCGCCGTCATCACCGCGACGGCGCCTTTGCGGTCGCCTGCGATGCGCTTCATCGCGGCGCGAATATCGAGCTTCAATTTCCTCATGGCGATCTCTCCGGAACGTCACCCGGAGGAGATCACGATTACGGCTAACAGAACATGAATCCGCGCTTCCGATATATCGGTAATTACTTGGAATTTATGGCTGATTTCGACGGCATCGGAGCTATCACGCAGGCCGCGCGCGGCGTTGGAAGCGCAGGATGTTCCACGGGCTCGGCATGGGGCCGACCTTGACCTCGATGAGCGCCGGCTCGCCGGCGGCGAGCGCCTTGCGGAGCTGCACCCGGAGCTCGGCCGGCGATGCGGCGCTCAGACCCATGATGCCGAAACTGTCGGCGAGCTTCAGGAAGTCCGGGTTCTTGAGATCGCTCGCGATGAGCCGGTTGCCGAACGCCTCGACCTGGAAGCGGCGCACATTGCCAAAGGCGCCGTCATTCATCAGCACGAACACGACCGGGATGCGGTGCTGCGCCGCCGAGGCCAGCTCTTGCACGTTGAACATGAAGCCGCCATCCCCGGAGATGGCGACCAGCGGCAAATCGGGTCGCGCCGCCTTGGCGCCGATCGCGGTCGCGACGCCCCAGCCGAGGGTCCCCTGATAGCTTGGCGTCAGATAGGTGCGCGGCCGATAGATCGGAAAGGCAAGGCGGCCGAGATATCCGATCTGCGTCACCTCGTCGACGAAGATGCCGTTCTCCGGCAGCTCGGCGCGGATCGCGTCGAGCCAGCCGATCTGAGGTGCGAAGTGATCGGCAAGCTCCTTCGTCTCGGCCGCTTTGCGCTCGATCATTTCGGCCGCGCGTGCGGTGCGAGGCCGGTCATAGCGCGGCAGCTCGGCGGCAAGGGCGCGCAAGGCCTCGGCCGCGTCGCCCAGGATGCCCACCGCCGGCCGCTCGATCCGGCCGATCTCCTCGGGATCGGCATCGATGCGGACCACCTTGAGCCCGCCGCCGCTGCCCCACTGCATGAGCTGAAGCTGCAGGCGCGTGCCGACCGCCAGCACCACGTCGGCCTCGGGCCATAGCTTGAAGCCGAGATAGGCGCCGACGCTGAAAGGATGCCGCGCATCGAGCGCGCCCTTGCCCATCCGGTTCGCGACAACCGGCGCCTGCAGCCGCTCCGCGATCTCGGCGAGCTCGGCCCCCGCCTCCATGGCGCCGCCGCCCACCACGATAAGCGGGCGTTCCGCCGCGCCCAGCAGCTTCGCCGCTTCGGTGATCGCGTCCGTGTCGAGCGCGATCGTCCGCGGCGCGGCCGGCGCCGTCGGAAGCTCGACCGGCGCGTTGCGCGGCCACACATCGAGCGGGCATTCGAGCGCGACCGGGCGCGGGCGTCCGGAGCGGAGCTGACGGAACGCCTCGCTTACCAGCGCGGGCGCCTCTTGCGGCGACCGGATGCGCTCGGCCCACTTGGTGAGCGAGCGCAAATAGCCGAGCTGATCCGGGATCTCGTGCAGCATCCCAAGCGCCCGGCCGATATGGTGCGACGGGATCTGCCCCGTCAGCGCCAGGACCGGGGCGTTGCAGGCATAGGCCGTCGACAACGCGGCGCCCGTGTTGAGGATGCCGGGACCCGGCACCACGGCATAGGCCGCGGGCTTGCCGGTCGCCAAGGCGGCGCCCAGCGCCATGTAGGCCGCCCCCTGCTCATGCCGCGTATGCAGGGTTCGGATCTTCCCTTGTGCGCCGTGGAGGGCATCGAACAGGAAATCGTTCTGCACCCCCGGCAAGGCGAAGACGGTGTCGATGCCATTGACGATCAAGGTGCGGACGGTCGCCTCCGCCGTCGTCATTCTCACGCTGTTGATGGCCATGACCGACTCCGCCGGAATTTGCTCGACGTTCCGGGATTGCGACCTCCGCGTCAATGGCGTCGGCGCCGGTTGACGGCGGCAGCATTTGCGTCTCAGATGGCGGCGAAACGGAGAACCACCGCTTGGCCCTTACGAAGACGATCGCCGTCGAGACGGTGGCGGAAGCCTATCTCACGCTCCTGGCCGAGCGCGGGATCGAGTATCTCTTCGCCAATGGCGGCACCGATTTCGCGCCCGTCAACGAGGCGCTGGCGGCGATCCGCGCCAAGGGATCGCAGCCGCAGCTCAAAGTGGTCGCGGTCGCGCACGAGAATGTCGCGGCCTCGATGGCGCACGGCTACTACCTGATGAGCGGCCGGCCGCAGATGGTGATGTTCCACGTCAATGTCGGGACCGCCAACGGCATCAACGCGCTCGCGAACGCGGCGCGCGACCACGTGCCGATGATCTTCACCGCGGGGCGCAATCCGCTCACCGAGCGCGGGCTCAAAGGCTCGCGCGATACCGGCATCCACTGGGCGCAGGAGATGTTCGATCAGGCCGGCATGGTGCGCGAGCTGTGCAAATGGGACTACGAGCTGCGCAACGCCGAGCAGATCGAGGCGGTGGTCGACCGTGCCATCGAGATCGCGACGTCGGAACCGTGCGGGCCGGTCTATCTGACCTTGCCGCGCGAGGTGATGAGCCAGCCGCTGAGCGAGTTCACCTATACGGCGACGCCGCGCCGCGCCTTTGGCACGGTGCCGGGCGCCACCCCGGATCAGATCACGCGCGCCGCCGACATCATCGCCGCCGCCCGGCGGCCGCTCATCATCACCCGCGAGCTTGCCCGAATTGCCGCCAATGCCGATGCGCTTGCCGTCTTTGCCGACGCCTTCGCGCTGCCGATCATCGAATACCGGTCGATCGCGAACTCGGTGCCGACCGATCATCCGATGTTCCTGGGCTACGATCCCGGCCCCTACCTCAAAGAGGCCGACGCGATCATCGCGATCGAATCCGACGTGCCGTGGATGCCGACCGTGCATGGCGATCCGGCCGATGACTGCACGATCGTCCAGATCGGCGTCGACCCGCTGTGGGCGCGGTTGCCGATCCGCAGCTTTCCGACCGACCTTGCCGTCACCGGCGCGCCGCGCTTCGTGCTGCCGCAGATCGCCGCGGCGATCGGATCGCGCATCGACGCTGCGACCAAGGCCCGGCGACGGGCGATGGTGAAAGAGGTCCGCGATCGCGCCCGCGCGGACGCCAAGGCCTCGCTCGAGCGCGCCCGCGCGATGACGCCGATCCAGCCGGCCTGGGCCTCGCACTGCATCTCCGCGGCGAAGGACGACGACGCGCTTGTCATCAACGAATATTCGCTGATCCTGCGCCAGGCGGATTTCCCGCAGCCGCGGACCTATATCGGGACGCCGCAGGCGGGCGGGCTCGGCTGGGGCGTGGGCGCCGCCATCGGCGCGAAGCTCGCGGCGCCGGACCGGCTCGTCATCGCGACCCTGGGCGATGGCGCCTATATGTTCGGCAACCCGACCGCCGGGCACCAGGCTGCGCGGGCCTTGGGCCTGCCGATCCTCTTCATCGTCTTCAACAACGCGATGTGGGAGGAGGTGGAGGGCTCGACCTTGCGCGTCTTCCGCGACGGCCACGCGGCGCGCAGCAACCGCATGCCGGTCGGCAGCCTTGGGCCCACCGCGCAATTCGAGCACATGATGGCGATCTTCGACGGCTATGGCGAGTGCGTCGAGACGCCGGAGGCCCTTCCCGCCGCGCTCGAGCGCGCGCTCCACGCCGTGCGCGTCGAAAAGCGGCAGGCGCTCCTCAACCTGATCGTCGGCCCGCGCGGCGGAGCGCCATGACGACCGGCGCCCAACCCGTGAGATGACGCCGCTTCTCGTCCTCGAACAGCTTCTGAACGGGGTTCAGTTCGGCGTGATGCTGTTCCTGATCGCGGCGGGACTGACGCTCGTCTTCGGCATCATGAACCTCGTCAATTTCGCGCATGGGTCGATCTACATGATCGGGGCCTATCTTTGCGCCTATACCTATGCGCATACCCATTCCTTCGCCCTGGCCGTGCTGGCGGCCCTGGGCGGCGCGCTGGCGATCGGCATCCTGGTCGAGGTGGTGGTGTTCCGCGCGCTTTACCGGCGCGACCATCTCGATCAGGTGCTGGCGACCTTCGGGCTCATCCTGTTCTTCAACGAGATGGTGCGCATCATCTTTGGCGACACGGCGCTCTATTCGGGGGTGCCGAGCTTTCTCGAGGGCCGGGTGACGATCCTGCCGGGCATGACCTATCCGCTTTATCGCCTCGCGATCATCGCGATCGGGCTCGCCGTCGCGCTGCTTCTCTATCTCCTGGTGATGCGCACGCGGCTTGGCATGCTGATCCGGGCGGGCGCGTCGAACCGGACCATGGTGGGCGCGCTCGGCATCGACATCGCGATGCTGTTCACGCTTCTCTTCGGGCTTGGGGCGATGCTGGCGGCGCTCTCGGGCCTCCTTGCGGGGCCGGTCTTCTCGGTCACGGCGGGGATGGGCGATGGCGTCCTCATCCTCGCGATCGTGGTCATCGTCATCGGCGGCATCGGCTCGATCCGCGGCGCCTTCATCGCGGCGATCCTCATCGGCGTCGTCGACACGATGGGGCGGGTATTCCTGCGGCCGCTGCTCGCCTCGGTCATGGCGAAGTCCGCCGCCGACAATGCCGGGCCGGCGCTCGCGTCGATGCTGATCTACATCCTGATGGCGGTCGTCCTCTATTTCCGCCCGCAGGGATTGTTTCCGCCGCGGGTGCGATGATGCGCCGGCCCTATCACATCGCCGTCGCCGTGGCGTTCCTGGTGCTCGCCGGCGTGCCGGCCGTCGCCGCGCTCGAGGATCAGCCGTTCTATCTCGACCTTTTCACCCGCGTGATGGTGTTCGGGATCGCCGCGATGAGCCTCGACCTCATCTTGGGCTATGGCGGGCTCGTGAGCTTTGGCCACGCGGCCTATCTGGGCCTTGGGAGCTATGCGGTCGGCATATTGGGGTATTTCGGCGTCACCGACGGCTTCGTCCAGTTCGGCACGGCGATCGCCGTCTCGAGCCTCGCCGCGCTCTTCATCGGCGCCGTGTCGCTCCGGACGAGCGGCGTCTCGTTCGTGATGATCACGCTCGCCTTCGCGCAGATGCTCTATTTCCTCTTCATCAGCCTCAACATGTTCGGCGGCGACGACGGCATGAGCATCACGCAGCACAGCGGCTTTGGCCCGATCGACCTCGGCAATCCCACGATCTTCTACTATCTCGTGTTCGCGGTGCTGGCGCTGTTCTTCTGGGGCGCGTCGCGGCTTGTCGACTCGCGCTTCGGCATGGTGCTGCGCGGCGCCAAGTCAAACGCGCGGCGCATGACCGCGCTGGGCTTCCCGGTGTTCCGCTATCGTCTCACGGCGTTCGTCATCTCGGCCGCGATGTGCGGCGTCGCGGGCGCGCTTCTGGCGAACCAGCTTCTCTTCGTCTCGCCCGCGATCATGCAGTGGAACCGTTCCGGCGAGATCATCATCATGGTGATCCTGGGCGGGATCGGCTCGCTCTTCGGCTCGCTCCTGGGCGCTTTCGTCTATGTGATGCTGGAGCACGAGCTTTCGGCGCTCACCGAGCACTGGCTCGTGATCCTGGGCCCGCTGCTGATCCTGGTCGTGCTGTTCGCCAAGGGCGGCCTCATGGGCCTTCTGCCGCGAGGTGCGCGTGGCTGAGCCGGTTCTCGCGGTCTCGGGACTGACCAAGCGGTTCGGCGGGCTCGTTGCGACCGATGCGCTGAGCTTCACCGTCGATGAGGGCGAGGTCCATGCCGTGATCGGCCCGAACGGTGCCGGCAAGACAACGCTGGTCGCGCAGATCGCGGGCGAGCTTCGCCCCGATGCCGGCA
>DATJLY010000492.1:0-6963 GCA_035509095.1 Allostellaceae bacterium
CTCTTGGCGCTCTTTGGCGCGGCGATGCTGGTGCGGCTTTTCCTCGGCGTTTGAGGGGTCGCGTCGACCGTGCTATGACGTCGCGCAGGCACATGGCCCAGCGGGAGGTTAGGCATGGCGAAGCTTCGTCACATCGCGATCGCGACCAAGGACCCGGTCAAGACTGCCGAGTTCTATAAGCAGGCTTTTGATTTCCGAGAGATCGCGCGCACGCCGCCCAACAATCCGCTCGCTTCCGGCGTGTTCCTGAGCGACGGCACGATCAATCTCGCGATTCTCAACTTCAAGACCGATCAGCTTGGCAAGGGCATGGATTTCACCGGCGTCCATCATTTCGGCGTGCTCGTCGAGGACACCGAGGCGACCATGAAAAAGCTCGAGGCACTGGGCGGCGAGTGCTTCCTGAAGCCGGACCCGGAAGACCGAATGGGCTATTTCGAGATCAAGTTCCGCGGTCCCGATGGCACCGTTTTCGACATCGCCGGCCATCCGTGGGGCGGCAGTGCGCCGCTCGATACCGAGCAGGCCCGACTGCGCGAGCCTGCGCCCGCCAAGTAACGCGGCCTATCCGTTGCGGCCTTCCGTGACCTTGCGCAACAGGAAGTCGCGGAAGACCGCAATGCGCTTTGAAGTGCGCAACTCCTCGGGATAGACGAAATAGGCCTCGACCTCGGGCCCTTGCAGTTCGGGCAGGATGCGGACGAGCTCGGCCGTCTCACGCTCCATGAAGTCCGGCATCGAGGCGATGCCGAGTCCGCTCTCGACGGCCCGTACAATGGCGTAAAGGTTGTTCACGGCAAGGATCGGCCGAAGTTCGCGATTGCCGGCGTTCGCCTCCATGAGCCAATTGACGTAACGCACCGGAGGACGCGAATCGGCGCCATAGACGATGATGCGGTGCTTTTCCAGATCCTCCGCCTTCTGCGGCGTTCCATGTTTCTTGAGATAGTCGCGCGAGGCGAAGATCGGGTTGCGGACCGTCATCAGGTGGCGCTGAACGAGATCGGGCTGACGTGGTGGCGACATGCGGATCGCCACGTCCGCTTCGCGCATCGATAGGTCGAGCTCGGTGTCGTCGACGACGAAGCTCAGTTCGATTTCTGGATAGAGCTCGAGAAATTCCCGTGCCCGCGGCACCAACCACGCGGAACCGAAGGCGACGGTCGTCGTGACCTTCAACGGCCCCTTGGGACGATCCTTCGATTCAGACAGCATCGCCTCGGTCATCGCGAGCTTTGCGAACACTTCGCGCGCCGTGCGGTAGAGAACGTCGCCCTGCTCGGTCAGGATAAGCCCGCGCGCATGGCGATGGAAAAGGGGCACGCTCAAGCTCTCTTCGAGCGCGCTGATCTGGCGGCTGACCGCCGACTGACTCAGATTAAGGGCCTCCCCCGCGTGCGTGAAGCTGCCTGCTTCCGCGACGGCGTGAAAGACCCTGAGCTTGTCCCAATCCATCCGACCTGCTGCCGCGCCTGTTATGGCCCGGTCATTTTACACTATTTCGCGGCACTAAGCGCAGCGGCGCCTTCATGGGCGGCAAGAAACTTTTCGGCCTCCAGGGCGGCCATGCACCCCATCCCGGCGGCGGTGACCGCTTGGCGGAACACCTTGTCCCGTACATCGCCTGCGGCAAAGACACCGGGCACGTCGGTCGCCGTCGAATCGGGCTTCGTCACAAGATAGCCCTCCGAATCGAGGGCGAGTTGCCCGCGGAACAACTCGGTGACGGGGTTGTGGCCGATCGCGACGAACACGCCATCGCAGGCAATGTCGCGGAGCGCCCCGGTCTTCACATTGTGGAGTCGCGCGCCCGTCACGTGGGGAGGAGAGCCTCCGCTTAGAATCTCCTCGACGACGCTGTCCCAGACGACCGAGATCTTAGGATGGGCAAAGAGGCGACCCTGCAGGATCTTCTCGGCGCGCAGCGCGTCGCGGCGGTGAATGAGGGTCACACGGGTCGCGTGGTTCGTGAGGTAGAGGGCCTCCTCGACCGCCGTGTTGCCGCCGCCAACGACAACGACTTCCTTGCCTCGGAAAAAGAATCCGTCGCAGGTGGCGCATGCCGAGACGCCGAGACCGCGGAGATGCTCCTCGCTCGGCAAGCCAAGCCACCGTGCCTGGGCGCCCGTGCAGATCGCTATCGAATCGGCGATATAGGTATCACCCGAATCGCCCACGCAGAGGAACGGCCGAGATGAAAGATCGGCTTTCACCACGATGTCGCTGATGAGGTGGGTCCCGACATGCTCGGCCTGCTTGTGCATCTGCTCCATGAGCCAGGGACCCTGGATCACGTCCGCGAAGCCGGGATAATTTTCCACGTCGGTCGTGATGGTGAGCTGGCCGCCCGGCTGAAGCCCTAGGACCAGGATCGGCGACAGGTTGGCGCGCGCCGCATAGATCGCCGCGGTGTAGCCAGCAGGGCCGGCGCCGATGATCAGGAATTTGGTGCGATGCTCCGTCATGATGGTCAGAAGCCGAACATGTGGTCGAGACTGAAGGCGCCGCTCGCGCCTAGGAGGCCGTGATAGCCGAAGAGCCGGCACGTCGTGTCGCGGATCACGATATAGGGATTGTCGCCCGCATGTGCACGTGCCGCCGCATCGAACAATTCGCGATAGCGCCAGCATAGCGAGCCCGAGCACGCGATCGCGACGGCCCGGCGCGCGATCTCCTTGCCGCGGGCGTCGTGCAGGATGATGTGGGTGTCGCTCAACTCGTGCCAGGGCGTCGATGCCGGATAGATCAAATGGCACAGCGTGTCATGAAGGTTCTCGCCGACGCGCAGGAAGAGCCGCGTCGAAAGGCCCGGCGCCCGTCCAGAATAGGATTGGGGCTCGCCCCGGTAGGTCAGGACGGTATTGAACACATGCGCACCGAAGCTTGTCTCGGCGGCAAAGCCGCTCGCGCGATGCTCATAGCGAAAGAGCCCATGCAACCACCCATCGGCCTCCCCGCCCGCGCTGAAATCGTATACCAGTTCCAGATGTCCGTAATCGTCGGGCAGCGCTGCGCCATCGAGCAGATCGTCGATATCGAACGCGGCGGCACCCCGTCGCATCACCCGGCCGAGACGCTGGCGCGCAATCTCTCGTCCGGCCCGATCGTAGACGGCGATCGCGATCGGCAATTCCTGCTGCGCTGTCGTCATGGGCGTCGGCAGCACCACGGTACGGTAGTCGCGGCGGGGCAGGATCGGCGCCGGCAGAAGATAGGCTTTGCCGAGAATATTGCTCAGATCCGCGATCTTCGGGTCCGGTCGCAGATCGCTGCGCTCGACATTGACATGGGCGATGCGCCGTCTTCCCGTGCCGCTGACCTCATAGCGCGGACGCACGAAGTATTTGCCGGCGTGAACCTCGATCTGATCCGGCCAGCGCGCACCGGGCAACAAGGCCGACACGTCGAGTGCACAAGTCCCATAGGGCGGAATAACGCAATCCAACGTCGCAACGCGCGGGTCGCCCATGAGATTGAGACCGATCTCGCCCGCCGGGATCGGACACGGCTGGCTGTTCTGTACCCAAAGCGTCACCCGCTCGCCGACGGCGGGCGCCGGCAGGCCGGCATAGAGATCGGCCGGCCATGAATTCGCGTCGTGCGTCGCCGACAGCGAAGTCTCGGCGCCGCTGCCGAAAATGTCGAGCGCGTACTTGACCACGTCGTGACCCCTCGCGCCAATCACGTGAAGGAACAGCTGGCCGGTGAATTCGGGTAGCGCGAACCGCTCCCGCACGAGGCGGCTGTCGATGACGATGGTGCCTATGCCTTCCGCGACGGGTTCACGCCACTCGGCCAGCGGCCTGCCTGTGTCGTCCACGAGCAGAAGCCAGAGCGATGTGCCCTGTCCGCCATATCCCGCCCAGTAATTCGCCGTCACAAGCCGTGTTGCGAGCCCCGCCTGGTCGCGGAAAAACGCGAAATTGGTGGCGAAGTTCAACGGGTCGAGATAGTGCTCGCGGCGGCTCAATATCTCGTCCGGCAAGCGGATCGCGTCGAGGCTCTCGACCTCGGCGCCCTTGGGCAGAAGATGGCGGATCTGCGCGATCGGCCGCTCGGCGTCGAACGTCACCACGAGCACTGTCGTGGCGCGGCATTCCGCGAGCTCCGTCACAGGCTGCGCGGGTCGGCCGAGCACCGGCTTGCCGATGGCGCCGACCTCCTGCACGAAACAGCCAGCGATGTCGAGCCTGTTGAAATCATAAAGTTCGGCCAAGCCGTCGGCGCGGCCATCGGGGTCGTAGATCGCGACCGGTCCAGTCTCGAGTCGACGCAGCAAACGCGCCGCGGCGCGCGCGGCAAGCGGGTGCGTGACCGCCTTGAAAAAGGCGTTGCCGCCGCTCGTGTTGCTGAACGTCTCGATCCGGAGCGCCATCGCGCTCATGACTTAGCAAGCGCCCGCCACGAATGCCACAATTCCGCGACTTTCTCCGTGCCGCGAGGGCGGCTTTCTGCCGCAGTGGAGATGCCTCGCGCGGCGGAAGCCGCTAGTCTCGGTGCGCATGTCGACACTGCAGACGACACAGGCCGCGGCGGCCGAGGATGAGCGCTATTGGCGCAACTCGCTCAATGCGGTGTTCGCCGTCACCCTTGCGCGCCTCGTGTGGCTGGCGCTCGGCAAGGCGGACCTCTTTCCGGACGAGGCGCAATATTGGGTTTGGTCCCAGCATCCCGCCTTCGGCTACTACTCGAAGCCGCCGGTCGTCGCCTGGCTCATCGCGCTTACGACGCGGATGTTTGGGGACAACGAGCTTGCGGTGAGGCTGTCTGCGCCGCTGCTGCATTTCGCGGCCGCGCTCGTCATCTTCGCTCTGGCCCGGCGGCTCTATGATGCGCGGGTCGCGGCGTGGTCGGCGGTCGTCTACGCGACGCTTCCCGGCGTAAGCGCGTCTGCCGTCATCATGTCCACCGACGCGCCGCTCCTGCTGTGCTGGTCGGTGGCGCTGTTGTGCTTCGTGCGCGCGCGGGAAGAGGGCGCCGCGCGATGGTGGATCGGGGTCGGAATCGCCGCGGGACTGGGCCTTTTGTCGAAATACGCCATGGCCTATTGGCTCATTTCGGCACTGCTGTTCCTCTCTCTCTATCGTGACGAGCGCCGTCATCTGAAGCCGTTTCTGGGCGCGCTCGCGCTGGCGCTCCTTATCTATGCGCCGAACTTCGTGTGGAACTACGCGCACGGGTTCGCGAGCTATCATCACACCGAAGACAATGCCGCGTTCCACGGCCTGTTGTTTCATCCGGGCCATCTGCTGCTGTTCCTCGGCTCGCAGTTCGGCGTGTTCGGACCTTTGCTGATGGCGGCGCTCCTCGCCATCGCGGTGCAGATTCACCGTCTCTTGCATGATCGCCGGGCGGTGCTCCTTGCCTGGTTCGCGTTGCCGACCCTTGCGATGATGCTGGTCGTGAGCGTGATGTCGCGGGCCGAGCCCAATTGGGCCGCGCCCACTTACGTTTCGGCGACCGTGCTGGTGGTGGCGTGGCTTCTCGAGCGCGGCTGGCGAAGGGTTGTCGTCTGGTCTGTGGCGCTGCACGTGACGGCCGCCGTGGCGCTCCTTGAGCTGAACGATGCGGCCCACGCGCTGGGCTATAACCTCAACGCCAAGTACGATGTGCTCCATCGCGTGCGCGGCTGGAGCCAACTGGGTCAGTCGGTCGGCGCCATGCTTGCCGAGCATCCCGGCGCCGTCCTTCTCGCCCGCGACCGCGAGACAATGGCCACGCTGCTCTATTACGTGCGGCCTCACCCGGATCTCGCCCTCAAATGGAACGGCGACGACGGGCTGCCGCACGACCAGTTCGATCTCGATGCCGATCCGCAGCGCTTCATCGGCAAGGACATGCTTCTCGTGAGTCCCAACCCGGATATCGAGCGGATCATCGCGCGCTTTGCGTCGGCGGGTCCGATCCAGCACATCATCATCCCGCTGGGGGGCGGCGACGCGCGCTCCTATTGGGTTCGCTTCCTCTCCGGCTTCAAGGGCTATCACTGAGCGCCAGCCCCGCCCGGCGGAAGCCCGCAGCAGCGGCCCAGGTCGAGACACCGGCAAGGAACGCGCCGGCGATCACGTCGCTCAGATAGTGCTCGTCGAGCACGATCCGGCTCGCCACCACAAGCAGCGCCGCCGCCGCATAGACCGGCAGCCCGCGCCGCTCCACCACCGCCAGCGCCGCCGCGAGCGCGACGATGGTGGTGGCATGGCCCGACGGAAACGACCAATAGGCCGCGTGCGCGCCGTGCCAGGTGAAGCCGAAGATCCCGTCGGAGAGATAAAGCCGTGGCCGCGCGCGCCCGAACACCGGCTTCAGGATGTCGTCCGCGAGCCCGGCGCCGCCGACCGCAACGAAGACAAAGGCGGCGCGGCCGGCGTGATAGAGGAGCCGTGCCCGGCGCGCCGGCTCGGCCCGTCGTGCCGCAACGACGCAGCCAAGGGCCAGGACTGCCGCGATCACCAGATAGCCGGTGGCGATCCCGAACCGGGTGATGGTGCGGAAGACCGCCTCGACCGCGGGATCGAGGGTGCGGAACTGGTCGGCGAGCGGCCGGTCGATCCAGGCAATCGACCCCAGGACGGCGAGCGCCGTCGCCGCCGATCCCCCAAGCAGGAGCCACAGCGCCGGCGGCGGCCGCGCCAGTGCGCCGAGCCCATCGGCGACCACGACCCAGCGATGGAGCAGCCACGTCGTCGCCACGACCAGAAACCCCGAGGCCAGGACGTCCGAGAGGAAATGTCCGCCTTGGGCGATCCGCACCAGGCCGATGACGGCGCCGAGCCCGATTGCGGCGGCAAGCGCGGCCCGCCGCGGCCCCGGCTCGCGCATCAGAAAGCCGGCCGCCACCAGCACGAACCCGACCGACGGATCGCCGGCGGGGAAGGAGCAGTTGCGTCCGCATTGGTCGCTCGGCACGAAGGCCGGGGTAAAGCGCGCCGGGCCCCCGAGGGCGGCGATCTGGGCCGGTCGCGC
>DATJLY010000493.1:0-2330 GCA_035509095.1 Allostellaceae bacterium
CCACGTTTTCCTCGATGACCGGCTACCTGACTGGCGCACTCGCAGACGATGCGGGTGCCGACGAACTGATCCGCACCGCCAAACTCGCGATCCCGGTCGCCAGGCAACTCGGAATCCCACGGCTCAATTTGCACGGCACCGGCCTCGATGGACGCGGTCTGCCGGTCCGGCCCTGTGCCGCCGTCACCGGCGCGATGTGGCTGAAGGCGAAGGAGACACTCAGCCGCATCGCTGACCTCGGCGCCGAGGCGGGTGTCACGTTCGTTCTCGAGAACCTCAACGCGCAAGTCGATCATCCCGGCGTTCCTTTCGGCAAGGCAGAGGATTGCCTGGCGCTGGTCGCCGTCGTCGATCGTCCCTCGTTGCGTTTGATGCTCGATCTCTATCATGCGCAGATCGGCGAAGGCAACCTGATAGAGCTGTGCCGGAAGGCACTCCCTTTCATCGGCGAGATCCAGGTGGCCGACGTGCCGGGCCGCTGCGAGCCCGGTACCGGCGAAATCAACTATCCGGCGATCGCAAAGGCCCTCGCCGAGGCCGGCTACCACGGCACCATCGGCTTCGAGGGATGGGCCTCCAGCGATGACGAACTTGCGTTGTCCCGCTTCCGCGAGGCCTTCACCATCCCCCTTATATAGCCACGGTCCGCGGTAGGCTGTACCGCATGGAACGTCCCCACCCCCGTCATGGCCGGCCTTGTGCCGGCCATCTCCTTCCGGTTCGCGCGACGATGCCACAGCGGGCAAGAGATGGCCGGCGCAAGGCCGGCCATGACGTGGTGCAAGCGGCCATGATGAAGACGTGCTGTTCAGGCGAAAGACCGCAAAGTTTCGATACCCGTGCGAAGCGCCGCCTGGTAAATCGCATGATCGATGCCGTAGGCCAGCATGCGGAAACCGTGTGCCCAGTATTCGCGCGCCCAGGCCTCATCGGCGGCAAGGAAACCGGCCGGCTTCCCGTTCGCCTTCGCCGCGGCGACCACGCGGCGGATCGCCGCGAGATAGTCAGGGTGCTGAAACTGCCCCGGAATGCCGAGGAAGTTGGTGAGGTCGAAATGCCCGACCCAGACAACATCGACGCCGGGGGTTGCAGCGATCTCCTCCACATTGGCAAGCCCGCGCTCGGTCTCGATCTGGGTGATAATCAGCGTGCGCGCCTCGGCAGCACGGATCTTCCCCGCGGGGTCGCCCGGCAGATAATCGTCATGTGCCATGCCAAAGGCCGCACCCCGGCGGCCGCGCGGCGGATAGTGCGCGGCGGCGACGATGCGCTCCGCGTCGGCGCGGCTTTCCACCATCGGCAGCATAACGCCCTCGGCACCCATATCGAGCGCGCGAGCGATGAAGTCGTACTCGTTGGTCGGCACACGGGCGAGCGGCGCGACGCCCATGCCGCGGCAGCCGGCGACAAGATGTTTGAAGCTCTCGAAGCCAAGTCCGGTATGCTCCATATCGAAGAGCGCGAAATCAGCGCCCGTCGCGGCGATGATCGCCGGCATGCCCGGGCTGAAGAACTCGAAGACCATAGGCCCGAACGCACGTCCCTCGCGCGCGAGCGTCTCTTTGAGCGGGGGCCGGGAAGACGAGGATCCGGGCATCGCATTCTCCTTTGGAAAGATCAGGACGTGCGGCCGAGGCTCGCGCGCCGCCAGTAATAAGCGGCGACCGCATCGAGATGCTTCTGCATCTCGCTTTCCGCGCGGTCGGGGTCGTGCGCAACGATCGCGGCGAGGATGCGCTCGTGTGCGCCGAAGGCGGAGGCCTCGGCCCCACGCGCGGTGAGCGAGACGCTGCGCTGCTCCGTCAGCCAGCCGGTGAGCGCGTGGTGCACGCCGATGAGCAGCGGGTTGCCCGCGGTGCGCACGATCTCGAGGTGGAAGGCGACATCGGTTGTCTCGAAGCGGGCGGTATCGCCACGGCTCGCGCGGTTGGCCGCGAGCGCCGTTTCCACGCGCGCGATGTCCTCCTCCGTGGCGATCCGCGCCGCCTGGCGCGCGATTGCCGCCTCGAACAGGCGGCGGGCTGCCTGAAACTGACGCACGCCCTCTTGCTTCGCCAGATAGACGGAGGCAGCGCCCGAGAGTGCGCCAATGAGCTGATCGGCATCGGGGTGGGAGACGCGCGCGCGCTCACCGTTGCCAAGGACGACAAGCCCCTTCTGCTTGAGCGACAGCAGTGCCTCTCGGATAGCGGGGCGGCCGACCGCGAAGCGCTCCATCAGCTCGCGCTCGGCCGGCAGCACCTCGCCTGCGGTGAGTTCGCCATCGCGGATCATGTGCTCGATGCGCTCGGCCACCTGCTGGTAAAGCCGGCGCCTGAGGACCGGCTGGA
>DATJLY010000494.1:0-20995 GCA_035509095.1 Allostellaceae bacterium
AAGCGCAAGATCGAGAAGCTGCTGACGGCGCCGGCGCCGAACAGCAATGCCGCTTCGGCCGGTCCCGAGGATGGAACAGCGACCGAAGGGGATCGGCAATGCTGATGCACGGACAAATTGGCGACGGCCCGGAAAAGCTCGAAGGGCTCGCCGAGCGGCTCGAGGCCGAATGCGACCGTCGCAGCGAGGTCGAGCGCGAGCTCAAGGAAACCAGCGAGCTCTTGCACGCGACCTTCGACGCGGCGCCGTTCCCGATCCAGATCGTCGGCGCGGATTTGAGGGTCGTGATGTGGAATGCCGCGGCTGAATCGGCCTTCGGGTATCCGGCTGCGGAAATGATCGGGAACAGCATGCTGAAGACCGTTCCCGACGAGTTCAAGGACAACGTGCGGGAAGGGTTCGGCGAGATCGCGAGCGGCGCGCCGTCGCGCCGCGTCTTGCGGCCGGTGCTGCATCGCGACGGACGGCGGCGCGAGGCCTATGTTTGCGCGGCCCCGATATTCGCCCCCGACGGCCGGGTCCGTGCCGTCGTCGTGACGTTCGAGGACGTGACCGATCAGCTCAAGATCGAGGCGCAGCTGCGGCAGGCGCAAAAGATGGAGGCGATCGGCAACCTCACCGGCGGCATTGCGCACGATTTCAACAATCTCTTGGCCATCATCGTCGGCAATCTCGACCTCGCCAAGCTGACGGTGGAACCAACGAGCGAAGCGGCCGAGCTGGTCGAGGAGTCGCTGACGGCGGCGCTGCGCGGGGCCGAGCTGACCCAGCGCCTCCTCGCCTTCGCGCGGCGTCAGCCTTTGAGCCCCGCGCGCCTATCGGTCAACGAGCTGATCACCGGCATGGTCAAGTTCCTGGAGCGCACGCTCGGCGAGCAGATCACGATCGGGCTCGAGCTCGGATCAGACCTTTGGCCGGTCGACGCCGACGCGGCACAGCTCGAGACCGCGATCGTCAATCTCGCGACCAACGCGCGCGACGCGATGCAGAAAGGCGGGACACTGACCATCGCCTCTCGCAATCGCCGGCTCGACGAGGATTATGCCGCGGGCACGGCCGGCCTGCTGCCGGGCGACTATGTGGTGATCGAGGTGAGCGACACCGGCGTCGGGATGACGCCATCCGTGCTGGGCCAGATCTTCGAGCCGTTTTACACGACCAAGGAGGCCGGCAAAGGCACCGGCCTCGGCCTCAGCATGGTGTTCGGATTCCTGAAGCAGTCGGGCGGGCATGTCACCGTCTATAGCGAGCCTGGGCTTGGCACGACCTTCCGCCTCTATCTTCCCCGCGCCTTGGCCGAAATGGCCGAGCCCCCATCCTCGTTGCCCGACGCCGCGGTGGGCGCCGGCGAAGTGGTCCTCGCGGTCGAGGATAATGACGGGCTCCGCCGCGTCGTCGTGCGTCAGCTTCGCGATTTGGGATACCGGGTCTTCGAAGCGGAAAGCGCGGCGGCGGCGCTCGCGCTGTTGGAGTGCGAACGGATCGATCTGGTGTTCACGGACGTGGTCATGCCTGGCGAGATCGACGGGTTCGGGCTGGCGCAGGCCGTGCTCGACCATTATCCGAGCACGAAAATCGTCCTGACCTCGGGTTTTCCGGACACCAAGCTCAATGGCGCGTTGGCGGCGATGACGGACCAGGTGCGCCTCCTCAGCAAGCCCTATCGCAAAGACGAATTGGCGCGGCTCTTGCGCGAGGCGTTTGAACGCTGAGCGGCGCCTAGGCCCTTTCCAACGAGCCGCCCGGCGCACTAGAAGGGTCGCAGCCGGAGGGAAGGGCCATGGGCAAGATTGTGGACTTCGCCACTGCCGAGAGGCGCGGGCTCGCGTCGGGCGCGAGCGCCGTTCCGATTGTCGACTGGTTCGACGGCGTCGAGATGATGGCCTCGGTCCTTGTCATCGGGCCGGCCGTGCGCCACGAGGCGACGGTGGCCGTCGGCTCTGATCAGTATCTCTACATGCTTCGAGGCGAAGCGCGCATCGAGTGCGGCGACAGCTCGGCCGCGTTGGCAGCCGACGACTGGGTACTGATCGAGGAAGGACGCACCTTCGCCGTCAGCGGCGACGCCGAGATCCTGAGCGTCGTGGCGCCGCCGCCGGGATCGGGCAAAAAGCGCCCCGGCTTCCAAGGCAGAATGAGGCGGATGCGGACGCGCGAGTTGCCGGTCGTCGACCTTCCGGCCGAGAAGAAGCGCCGGACCTATCTCGCCAACGCCGAGATCGCGGGATCGGAGCGCGGCCACGCGATGATCGTTGCCTACACCGGAGAGACCCTGACGAAACGCCATCATCACCCCAATGCCGAAAGCCTGTTCGTCGTGCTGACCGGACGGGTGCGGTTCCTGGTGAACGGCGCCGAGCGCGTCCTCGGGCGCGGCGAGGCGGCGTTCTTTCCCATCAATGACAGCCACGCCCTGCGGAGTGGCGACGGGAACGCGCTGAGCTTCCTCGAATTCCATATACCGGGTGCGTTCGAGACCCGCTACGACGCGTAGCGACCATGCTGCGGTCGGGCAAGGAGCATCTCGAACGCTTGCGCGACGGCCGCGTCATCCAGGTCGGCAGCGAGCGGATCGACGATGTCACGACGCACCCGTTGTTCCGCAATGCCGCCCACACCGTCGCCGCGATCTATGATCTGAAGGCCGATCCCGGACACCGGGACATCCTGTCCTTCGAGGAGGACGGCGAACGGCACAGCATGTATTTCCTGCTGCCGCGCACGCAGGAGGATCTGCGCCGGCGCTGTCGCGCGCACAAGGCGATCGCCGACATGACCTATGGCCTGTTCGGCCGCTCGCCCGATCACGTGGCGGCCTTTGTCACGGGCATGGCCGCGGACCCGTCGGTATTCGGAGCGGGCGCGCACAATTACGGCGCGAACCTCGCCGACTATTATCACTATATGCGCACGAACGACATCTATGCGGCCTATGCGGTCGTGCCGCCCCAAGCCGCGCGCAATCCCGAATTCTATCAGAAGCAAAATCTGCCGATCCCGACGCTACAGGTCGTGCGCGAGGACGATGACGGCATCGTCGTCTCGGGTATGAAGATGCTCGCGACCGCCGCCGCCTTTGCCGACGAGGTGTGGATCGGCAACCTTATCCCGCTCGCGCCGGACCAGGTGAAGCAGGCGGTGACCTGCGTTATCCCGTGCAACGCCGAGGGCGTGACGCTCTGGTCGCGCCAGCCATTCGTCGCGCGCAACGAATTTGACAGCCCCCTTGCCTGGCGGTTCGACGAGACCGACTGCATGGTGATCTGCGAGAATGTGAAGGTGCCGTGGGAACGCGTCTTCGTCACCGACGATGCGGTGCGGGCGCGCGAGATCTATATCCGCACGCCCGGCCATTGCTATGGCAACCATCAGTCGAACGTCCGGTTCTGGTCGAAGCTACGGCTCATCGTTGGCCTGGCGAGCCGCATCGCCCAGGCCTCGGGCGCCGATCAGATCCCTGCGGTGCGCGAGGTTCTGGGTCGGCTCGCCGCGCTCGAGGCGACGCTCGCCGGCATGATCCATGGCCAGATCGAGGCCTATGAAAGCTGGCCCAACGGCTATGTCTCGTTCAATCGCCGCTATATGTACGCGGCTCTGAACTGGTGCACCGAGATGCATGCGCCGCTGATCGACATGTTGCGCGAGCTGTCGGGCGGCGGCGTGTTTCAGATGCCGGCCAGCATCGACGTGATGCACGACCCGCATCTGCGCGGTTTGTTCGAGACCTATTGGCAGACGCCGCAGCTTGCGGCGGTCGACCGGGTGAAGCTCTATAAGCTCGTATGGGACCTCGTCGGGTCGGAATTCGCGGGCCGCCATTTGCAATACGAGAAATTCTACGCCGGTGCCTCGTTCATCGTGCGCAACCACAATTACCGCGAGGCGCCGTGGGACGATTTCCACGCCTGCGCCGATGATCTGATGCGCAGCTACGGCGTGCCGGAGGCATGATGGACGATCGGCTTCCCGGCAACACCTTCATCGGCAGCCCGATCGAGCGGCGTGAGGATTTCCGGTTCCTGCGCGGCGCCGGCACCTATGTCGACGACGTCGCTTGCCCCGGCGTTCTTCATGCCGCGATCGTGCGCAGCCCTGTGGCGGCCGGACGGCTTCGACGCATCGATCCTGCCGCGGCGCTGGCGGCGCCCGGCGTCCACGCGGTCCTGACGTCGGCCGATATCGAAGGGCCGGTGCCGGTGATCGGGCTCCGGGCGGAGCATACGATGCCGACTCTCGTGCCGTTCCTGCAGCCGGTGATCGCGCGGGATTTCGTCCGCTATGTCGGCGAGCCGGTGGCGGTGGTGCTTGCCTCGAGCGCCGCCGCGGCGGAGGACGCGGCCGATCTCGTCGGGCTCGACATCGCGGCCCTCCCGGCCGTCTCGGACCGGTACGCGGCGGAAAAGGGCGGCGCCTTGGTCGCGGAAGCTGCCGCCAGCAACGAGATGGGGCGGCTTGTCGCGGTGCTGGGCGATGTCGAGCCGGCCTTTGCTGCCGCGCCCTATCGCCGGCGCGAGCGCTTTTTCGTGCAGCGCCACACCGCCGTGATGATGGAGCCGCGCGGCCTGTTGGCCGAGTGGGACGCGGCGTCGGGGCGGCTCACCGTCTCGGGTGCCGCGAAGACGCCTTTCCTCAACCGCCGCACCTTGGCGCGTCAGCTCGGCCTCGACGAGCACGCGATCTCGCTGGTCGAGAATGATGTGGGCGGCGGGTTCGGCGTGCGCGGCGAGTTCTATCCCGAGGATTTCCTGATCCCGTTCGCGGCAAAGAAGACCGGGCGCCCCGTCAAATGGGTCGAGGACCGGCGCGAGCATTTCATCGCCAGCAATCATGCCCGCGATCTGCATGGCGAGTTCGAGATCGCATGCGGCCTCGATGGCACGATCCTTGGGCTGCGCGGCACTGTCCATGCCGATATGGGCGCCTATATCCGCACCAACGGCGCCACTGCCCCGCGCAATGTCGCGCAGGTGATGGCGGGCCCCTACCGCATCCCGAACATCCGCATCGAAGCGATCATGATCGCGACCAACAAGACGCCGATCGGGACCTATCGCGGCCCGGGACGCTTCGAGGGCGATTTCTTCCGCGAGCGGCTCATTGACATGGCGGCGCGCGATCTCGGGATAGACCGCGTCGCGATGCGCCGGCGCAATCTCATCCCGCCCGATGCGATGCCATGGCAGCACGCGCGGGTCGAGCCTTATGGCGGCGGCGAATATGACAGCGGCGACTATCGCGAGACGCTCGACCGGTGCTTGGCCGAGTTCCGCTGGGACGAGAAAGCGGCGCTTCAGGGCAAGGTGATCGACGGCCGCCATCACGGCATCGCCATCGGGTGCTATATCGAGGGCGGCGCTTCCGGCCCGCACGAAAGCGCGCGCATGGTGGTCGAGGATGACGGCCGGATCGGCGTCTATGTCGGCTCGTCCTCGGTGGGGCAGGGGATCGAGACCATCTTCGCTCAGATCGCCGCCGACGCGCTCGAGCTTCCAATGACGCGCATCGGCGCCGTGCGGCACGGGTCGACGACCCATGTGGCGGATGGCGTCGGATCGCATGCCTCGCGCTCGACCGTGATGGGCGGGTCGGCGATCCTTCAAGCGGCATCGGCGCTCAAGGCGGCGCTCGTCGCCGAGGCCGCGCGCCGCTGGGATTGCGCCGAGGATCAGGTCGCGATGACCGAAGGCGCGCTTCGTGCCGGCGACGGGCGCGTGCTTGCGCTTGGCGAGCTCGCGGGCGTATCGGCCGAGTCGATGTTCAAGAACAACCGCCGCACCTATGCCTATGGCGCGCACGCGGCGCATGTGGCGGTCGATCCGCGCACCGGCGCGGTGACGATACTCGACTATGTCGCGGTCGAGGATGTCGGCCGCATCATCAATCCGCTCACCCTCCACGGTCAGGCGATGGGCGCGATCGTGCAGGGTCTTGGCGGCGCGCTGTTGGAGCAGCTCGTCTATGACGACACGGGACAGCTTCTCACGGGCTCGCTCGCCGACTATTTGCTGCCGACGGCCGAGGATTTCCCGTCGATCCGGGTCTTCGCGCTCGAATCCCATCCCTCGCCCACGAACCCGTTGGGCGCCAAGGGCGCGGGCGAGGGCGGGATCGTCCCGGTCGGCGGCGTGATCGCGAATGCGGTCGCCTCGGCGCTTTCGGCATTCGGGGTCGAGCCGCACGCGCTTCCGCTGTCGCCGCAGCGTGTGTGGGCGCTCATTGAAGAGGCGCGACGCGCGAGCCCATGAACATCCTGCTGACGCCGGCACGGATCGGCGGCGTGGAGATCAGGAACCGCATCGTGATGCCGCCGATGACGACGCGGCTCGCGGACAAGGACGGCTTCGTCACCGACGACACGATCAACTACTACATGGCGCGGGTGCGGGGCGGGGTTGGCCTCATCACCTGCGAGATGGCGGCGCCGGAAAAATGCGGACGCCATCGTTTTCACGAGCTCGGCATCTATGACGACCGTTTCGCCGATGGTTTGGCGCGGCTCACGGCGGCGATCCATTCGGGCGGCGCGCGCGCCTCGATCCAGCTTGGCCATGCCGGAGGCCATACGCGCCAGGATATATGTGGCGAAAGCCCGATCGCGCCGTCGGCGATCCCGCATCCGGTCTACGAGATCACCAACGCGACCATCTTGCCGCAGGCGATGACCAAGGCGCGGATCGCCGAAACGGTCGAGGCCTTCGCCGCCGCCGCGGCGCGGGCACGCCGCGCCGGGTTCGATTGCGTCGAGATCCATGCCGCGCACGGCTATCTCATCTCGCAATTCCACACCCCCTTTGAGAACCGCCGCGACGACGAATATGGCGGCGGCCTCGAGAACCGGGCGCGCTTCGGCCTCGAGGTGCTGCGCGCGGTGAAAGCGGCCGCCGGCGACATGCCGGTGATCTATCGCATTTCGGTCGAGGATTATTTCCCGGACGGCATGCCCTTTGCCGAAGGGCGCCAGATCGCGCTCTGGGCCGCCGAGGCGGGCGCCGACGCGCTGCATGTCGCGGCCGGGCATTACCGTTCGCTTCCCTCGGGCGCGATGCAGCTTCCGCCGATGACCTATCCCGACGGAATTTGGCTCGACTATGCGGCGTCGATCCGCGCGGCAGCCGGCGTGCCGGTGATCGCGGTCGGCCGGCTCGGCGATCCCCAAATCGCGGAGGCCGCGATCGCAGGCGGCAAGGCCGATTTCATCGCGCTGGGCCGCACCAGCGTCGCCGAGCCCGACTGGGCCGCAAAGCTCGGCCGAGGCGAGACGCCGCGGCGATGCCTTGCCTGCAACACCTGCATCAACGAGATGCGCGGCGGCGCGCGCATCGGCTGTGTCGTGAACGGCATGGCGGGCCGCGAGACGGAATTTTCCGGCAAGGAGCCGCTGAAAGGGACGCGCATCGCCGTGATCGGCGCCGGCCCGGCGGGGCTGAGCTATGCGGCGCTCGTCGCGTCCGGCAATGAGGTCACGGTATTCGAGCGCGAGCCCCGCGCCGGCGGCGCCTTCCGCTATGCCGGCCTCGCACCGCTCTTCCAGGAGGTTGACGCCAATCCCCGCTCGTTCGCGCTTTATATCGAGCGGCTCGTGGCGCGCTGCGTCGAGCAAGGCGTGACGATCCGCTATGGCGTCGATGTGGCGCGTGCGCCGGATATCCTGGCGCCGTTCGAGCGGATCGTCGTCGCGACCGGCGCGCGCTATCGCTTCGGGATGGGCCCGATTGTCACGTCGATGCTGGAAAGCGGCTTCGCCCGCTTGCCCGCCGTCGCGCGCCTGTTCGCCGCGCCACGCTTTCGCGACTGGTTCTATTACCGCGCGCGCAAGGCGACGGGCGGTGATTTCAGCCGGCTGGCAGGGCCCGATCAGACCGTGATCGTGATCGGCGACGCGCGCCGCGCGGCCAAGAGCAAGGACGCGATTTCGAGCGCGTTCGAGGCGGCCTACGGGCTCGCTATTCCGCCGCGTCCTTCGCCTTGAAGAAATTGCCCGATGGGACGCGCACGGTGGCGCTCTTCTCGTCGTAGGCGACGCCGAGCGGGTCGCCACCCGCCGCCGCGATCTTGATGTTCTCGCGCAGCATGTGGCGCATCATCGCAATGCCCCGGTCGCTGTTGACGAGATGCTCTTCGGAGTGGAGCGAGATCGTGCCCTGGCCCGCCTGCGCCTCGAAGTCGCCAGGGAAATCCTGGTGCTCGCGCTCGGACATGGTGTGCCACAATTTGTCGCCATGATAGACGAGCTGAAACGCCGGCTGCCCAGGCTTCACCTTGCCCGCGCTGTAGGTCGTGAAATGCTCGTCGTCGATCGGCACGATCCAGGAAACGCGCGTCGAGCGGGCATCCTCGATGTCGCGGGTCGCCGGCACCGACATGAGGCTCGGCATCATGAAGGACGAGACGCGGTTGAAGACGCGGCCATCCTCCATCTGGCGGATGATCGAGTAACATACGCCCTGCTCGGCGCGGAAGAAGTCGGCCTTTTCCGGCGGAAGCTGAAATTCGCTCGCGAATTGCGGCCCGCTGAAGGTCGAATGCAGGACCCAGACGTGATAGGGGTCCATCACGTTGTCGTTGAGATGGAGCCAGCTATAAGGCGCGACCGGCATGGTCTGATCGCCGGTCTGCGCGCCGCCCTGGGTTGCGACGATCGTGTCGTCCGATGCCAAATCCTCGAGGATGTCATAGCGCGGCAGCACGGGCTGCTTCTCGGCGGGACCCATATAGGCGAAGATCAGGCCATAGCGTTCGGCAACGGGATACCAGGGCTGGCGCGCAAGGTCGCGGCGGCGCCCATGCTGGGGCTCGCACGGCTGATCGAGGCAGGTTCCGTCGACGCCGAAAAGCCACCCGTGATAGCAGCAGCGGATGCCTTCGTCCTCGACATGGCCATAGAACAAGGTGGTGCCGCGATGCATGCAGCGTGAATAAAGAAGCCCTGGCCGGCCCTTCAAATCGCGGAAAAGGACAAGGTCCTCGCCCAAGACGCGGACCTTGAGGGGCCGGTTGCCCAAGTCGCTCGACATGCCCACGGGCAGCCAATAGCGCCGGAACAGCTCGCCCATCGGCGTGCCCGCGCCGACCCGGACCAGCTCCTCGTCGGGATGTTGCTGCGGCCTGCCATAGGCCCTGCCGTCTGAACTGGCCGGTCGTGCTCCGTCTTCCATCGCCACGACTCCCCGTTGAAGGGTTCATGCCACGCCCGGGACGATAAAATCGCAGGATCGGCGGGTCAATCGGGGCCGCCTAGCGCTTCAAATCCACGACATAGCGCCGGTCGATCATCGCATCGGCGTCGGCCGCGCCTTTCAGCATGCCTTGGGCGCGGAACCATTGGTACTGATGGATGACGTCGTTGACGTCGAGCCGATCCTCGGCATCGACATAGGGGAGGCCGTGCGCGACATCCTCGGGCGATTGGCCGGTCGCCTTGGCGAGGATGGCCAAGATTTCCGGCGCGTCCGGACCGTCGACGCGCTTGCCGTCCTTGACGAAGGCGTCGTGATAGGTCCGCGACGCCTTTGCGAGAGCGCGCACGAAGTGCCGCACCATGTCGCCGCGCTCGTCGGCGGTCTTGCGCGACACGAAGGTGCCGGCGAGCTGATAGGGCGCCACGTCGCCGATATAGGCCAAAAGCTTGGCTTGGCCTTTCGAGAGCAGCGTGACGCCCAGGCTGCCGGTCATGCCACTAGCGTCGGCCTGGCCGCCGATGATCGCCGCCACGGTGGCCGGGATCGATTGCAGCGGCAGGATGCGCACGGACTTGATGTCGAACCCGTCTTTCTCGGCGACGACGCCCAGCGCGTAATGCGGGGGCGATCCGATCTGCGAGACCGCGAAACTGTGGCCGGGCATGTCCTTGAGCGAGCGCAGGCCCGCCGCCCAGGCCTTGTTGGAGGCGACGAAGGGCTGGTTGTGATAGCCCGGAACCTCGGCCGCGCCGCCGCCGACGATGCGCAGCACGCCCTGGCTCGCGAGGCCGTAGAAGCCACCCGTGAAGCCCGTATGGCCCACATCGATGTCGCCGGCCGCCACGGCGACGGCGATCGGTTGCGCGCCCTCGAAAAAGACCAGCTCGGGGTCGATCCCCTCGGCGGCGAAATAGCCTTTGGCCTGGGCGACGAAGATCGGGCCCGATGCGGTGGTCTTAAGAACGCCGATCTTCACCTTCTCGGCGGCATGCGCAGCCGCCGCAAGCACGAGAAACACCAGAACCAGAATCCTCATTGGTCCCCCCAAGTAGCAAGATGTGTATAGGCTAAGGCAGCAGGATCAGCTCTTTGGGCCGCGTGCCAAGCCGCTCGGCGCCCGATGCGGTCACCACGACGCTTTCGCCCCAGCGGGCATAGTCGCCGATGTCGTCGACCTTGGCGGAGGGCTTGATGATGAAGCAGCAGCCTTCCTCGACGACGATGTCGAGCACGTCCTTGGGCTCCGGGCGGAATGCGACCAGGAGCGGCCCGTCATTGCCGGTGCCGCGGCCGTGGAAACCGAGGCTTGTCTCGATGCGGCCGCCCATCCCGGTGACGTGCGAGGCCGCGATCAGCTCGCCGATCGTGACGCCAGGCTTCAACGCCGCGAAGACGCGGTCGAACGCCTCGATGGTCAGCTTGAAGGCTTCGCTCATCTGCGGCAGCGGATCGCCCACCACCAAGGTCTGATCGATCTGCGCGATATAGCCGCCCCAGCGTCCTTCGATCTCGTGCAGCATCGCGTCGCCGCGCTTCAAGGTGCGGAAGCTCGGCTGCGCAAGGCGGTGATGGACCTTGCCTTGCGGACCGCTGCACCAGCCGATCTGCGCCGGGAACGTGCCGCCGGCCTTGGCGTTGGCGTACATCATCTCGGCGAAGAGGGCCCGCTCGCTCACGCCTTCGCGCGCATGGGCCGCGAGCGCTCCGAGCACGGTCTCGGCGATCGCTGTGCCCTCGTGGAGGAAGTCGATCTCGGCCGCGCTTTTGCGCCAACGCGCCTCCCCCAAGATCGGCGTCGCCGAGACGAAGCGCGCGCGCGGGAATTTCTGACGCAACAGCTCGACCGATCCCCACATCACCTCGCCCTCGGCCGAGCGCATGTGCGAGAGATGGGACGCGGTGAGGCCCGCGATCGCGATGGTCGCGGTCTGGAAGCGCGGATTTTCGTCGAGCCAGCGGGCAATGTTGGCGCCGCCGCCGCCGCGCTCGCCCGCCCTTATATCGGCAAGCCAGTTGGAGCCGGGCCAAACGCCGCCGCGCGACAGCCACGCCGTGGGCGCGCCCTCGATCGGAAAGGCGAGCGTCGTCTCGTCGGCATTCTCGCCGAGCTGGCTCAGATAGCGGCTGTCGGCCTGGCCGCGGTCATAATTGTGGGTGCTGGGCAGGCAGATGACGAGATCGATGCTGTCGCGCCGCATCAGCCCGCGCACCTTGGCCCAGCGCTGGTCGCGCTCCTCGAGCGGGAAGACCGCGTTCGACCAGTCCGGCGACCAGGGGTTCGAGTCCTCTTTCCAGATCATGGGAGGCCGGGAGCTACCACAAGGCGCGCGCGGCGCGCTGCTCGTCCGTGTCCTTGGCGACGTTCCAGGTATAGCCCAACGGATTGAGATGGCCGCATTCGGGGCAGGTGCGATGGCGCACATCGCCGTTGAAATCGCGCACCGCGTTGTCCTCGGCACGCCAGAAATCCTTGAGGCCCAGAATCCCGCTGCGATAGTGGATCTCGTGGACGAGCGTGACGCAGCGCTCGCAGTACCAGGCGAAGCTTTCGCCCTCGTTGTCGCGGGGCGTCTGCATGATGACGATGAAGTATCCCAACTCGTCGCCTTCGCCCGGCACCGGGAAGTAAAGCTCGTCCATGTCGTTGATGTGCCAATAGCCCAGACTGTGCGGGATGCGGTGCGGCGTGCCGGCGGCCGTGATGTGCATGTGCATGGGCGTCCGCGGCTCGCCGATGATGCCGGTGGGACCGATCTGCAGGCTCTCGAACTTGCCCTTCTTCAGATCGATCACCTCGGCGCGCGCGATCGCGCGGCGGCGGATGCCGAAGATGTTCTGGCCCGCCTCGCGGAACGATGAGAATTTCGCGGCGACCTTGGCCTCGAGCAGGTCCCAATCGTCGAGGACCTTCTCGATTGGCATGTCGATCGCAAGCTCGGGCAGCATGGCTGCGTCTCTCTCCTGGGGCCCCGATCCTACTCCGCCGTCAGCCCCGGGCCCAGCGCGAAGAAACCGGGCGTCATGCGCCGTCTCCCGATTTCCGCTTGCCCCCGTCGGGGCGGAACTTGGTTTCGGGCACGACGTTCTTGCGCCGCTCCTTGGCGCTGACGCGGCCATTCTCGAGATAATCGCCTTTGACAGCGCGTTCGGCCGCCGCGTCCCATTGCGGCAACCAATCGCCCAGCGAATAGCCAAACCAGGGCGGCTGCGGCCGCAGCGCCGGCAGGCCGAGCTCGTCCCAGATCGCCTTGGCGCGCTCCATATAAGGGCGCTTCGGCAGTGCGAGCGGCGGCATGTCCTCTTTCATGGTGGCGTCGATGAGGAGGGTGGAATCCTCTTCGCCGCCATGCTCGCGCTTGGGTCCGTGGCCCTGACCCCGATGCCGCAAGGTCTCGACATCCTCGACCGGGTTCATGCGATAGGCCATGGCCCACAGGATCGCGTCGGCATTGTCGGGATCGATGTCCTCGTTGACGGCGATGCAGATCTTGCCGCAATCGCCCTTGAAGGACGCGGCTCCCTGCAAGGCGCGCCACACCTCCGTCGGCGGCACCGATCGGTCGACGACGACCGTCGTCACGCGCAAAAGCCCGGTCAGCGGCTCGTGCAGCGCAACTCGCTTCACGCCCTTGATGCCCAGCGTGTCCTTCAAATGCGCCAGGAACAGCGGCTCATAGGCGACGCGCTTGATGACGCTCGATTCGCTGGGCGCGACCTGGCTGATATAGGAGGGAATGATCGGCTTCCTGCGGTGGGTGATCGCGGTCACCCGCATCGGCATGTTGAACTCTTCGAGTGCGACATGCCCATGCGATTCGCCAAACGGCGCCTCGGGCTCGCACCATTCGGTGTCGATGAGCCCCTCGATCACCAGCTCGGCCTCGGCCGGGACCAGAAGGTCGACGGTGCGCGCCCGCGCCACGTTGATGGGCGCGCCGGCAAGCCCGCCCGCGACCGTGAACTCGTCGACGCCGACCGACAGCTTTTGCGGCCCCAGGAAAGCGACATAGGGCGGACAGCCCAGCACGATCGCGCACGGCATCGTCTTGTCGCCACGCTTCTGATGCTTCAGATAGTGCTGATAGCCGCCGGCGCCGCCGACCCGCGTCGCCATCCGGACCACGAGGCGGTCCGGCGCCTTCAGCGCGGCGCGGTAGGTCCCCATGTTCTGTACGCCGGTGTCCGGGTCGCGCGTGATGACATTGGTGGCGGTCAGGGTCGGCGCGCTGTCGAAGCCCGGCGTCGAGATCGGGATCGGCAGGCGGTCGAGCCCGTTTCCTTCGCCCAGAAGCGCCTCGCCTTCGAGCACCACTTCCTGACACACCGCCTGGTTGACGATGCGGGGGGCCACCGGGTTCGCGATCGCGTGGTCCCATTTCGCCTGAATCTCGTCGACCGGGGCGCCCATGCCGACGCTGTAGATCGCTCGGTTCGCCGCGATCGCGCCCACGACCACCGGCATGTCATAGCGCCGGCCGCGCCCGTCCCGCACGTCGGTGAAAAGGAACGCCTTGCGATCCTCTTCCTTCATGCCGCCAACGAATTGCCACCGCACCAGCGGGTGGAGCTCGGAATCCTTGTCGATGGGCCGCGAAACGGTCTGGAGCAGGCCTTTCGCCTCAAGCGCGGCGATATGCTCGTGCAGATCCGGATAGGCGCGTTGGGCGTCGCTCATGCCGCGACCAGCTCGAAGTCGAGAATTTCGGTGGGCGCCTGGAAATACGCTTTCTGGAAGCTCGCGAGGTCGGCGAAGCGCTGCTCGGGAAGCCGCTTCGCGGTGAGCTGCACGCCGAGCGGCCGCTCGTTGAAGGGATAGGGATCGACCGCGACGCGGCGCGGCGCCACCGGCGTCAAGGACAGCGTGACGCCATCCGCGCGGCCGCCGGCATAGGATGTGGGGGCCGGCTCGATATGGTCCTCGGTCGGCTCGGCGCAGCAGAAATAAAGGCCGAGCAGGTCCCACACCTGCAGCAGCCGGTAATTGGTCCAGACCTGCGCCGGGTCGAGCGTGCGCTGCTGCTCTTCCTGCCACGCCTCGTGCTTTGTGATGAAGGCCTCGGTCTCGTCGCTCAAGGCGCGCGGGTTGAACGCGGTCGGATAGGCGATGCTGCCATAGCGCCGGCGCCACAGGCCGGTGCGGTGCATGCTCACGATGAGGCCGGAATAGCGGTCGATGCCGGCCATCCAATCGACGCACCATTGATAGGAATCGAGCTGCTTCGCGCCGACCTGCCGGAAATCGGGCGTTTCGCCGTCCTGGGTGATGGTCGGGTTGGTCTCATAGCTGAGCCAGCCGTAATCGTGATAGACCGCCGCCCGCACCACCGAATCGAAGGGCTGGGGTGCCGCGAACGACTCATTGCCCCAATGCGCGGCGAACTGCCCCACGAGCCGGGAATGATCGGTCTGCCCGATCATGAGAAGGGAACCGTTCGCTTCCTTGCGGACGATCATGGTGCGGGCTCCTTAGCAAGGTCCGCACCCAGCAAAGCATGATCGGGAGTCTTGTCAAGCCGGGCAGGGGGCTCCGGCGAGCGTTAGAAATTATCCTGCGTGGTATAGGCGTCGCTGCTGCCATCGCTAAGCAGCGCCGGCAATTTGACGGCCGCGGTCAGGACCGTGATGACGGCGAGCGCGATGGCAATCGCGGCCAACCCGTTATTCATCCGCGCACAGGTTCTATCCAACTCGCGGCCAAAGCCGGTGAGCTTATTGGCGGCAAGCTGTACCCGTCTGCGCACCGTGGATCGATCGACCATCGCTTGTCGCTCCCCCATCAATCGGTGCTCTTGATACGCCCGGTGCCGTGAATCCGGTGTGAACGGGATCACAGTAACCCTAAAGATTTAAGGAATTATTCCGCCGGCCGTTCGGGGCTGGGCGCACCGGCGAAGCGATGGCCCGACAATTCGGCGCCCGCCTCGGACCCGAGCGGCAGGAACACCAGGACCGCGGCGACCGCGATCATCGCGTTGGCGACGAAGACCGGCGTGAAGTCA
Organism: Allostellaceae bacterium; assembly: GCA_035509095.1. GTDB lineage: Bacteria > Pseudomonadota > Alphaproteobacteria > ATCC43930 > CGMCC-115725 > DATJLY01. The sequence goes on from DATJLY010000494.1 coordinate 15,179, forward strand.
TCGGGCCCAAGCGTGCCGCCCTTCCAGACCTGCATCACGTGCAGAAGGAATGCGCTCATGCCGACGCCGAGGCTCATCCAAAGCTGCTGCGCCATGCTGGCGAAGCTGGTGGCGCGGCTCATCAGCGCCGGCGGCACGTCCGCGAAGACCATCGTATTGGTGCTGGTGACCTGCAAGGAGCGGAAGAACCCGCCTGCCAGCAGGGCGCAGAAGATCACGATATGCGGGGTGGTCGGCCGGAACAGCCCATAGCTCAGCATGAAAAGGCTGCAGATGGCGGCGTTTCCGATCAGGACGGTGCGGAACCCGAACATACGCAGGATCGGCGTCGCCGAAGCCTTCAGCCCCATGGCGCCGGCATAGGTCGCGAACGTCAGCAGCCCCGACCGGAACGGCGACAGGCCGAACCCGAGCTGCAACAGCATGGGCATCAGGAACGGCAGCCCGTCGATGCCGATGCGAAACACCCCGCTGCCCCAGATCGCCGCGCGGAAGGTGGGGATGCGCATCAGCGCAAGATCGATGATGGGCGAGGCGGTCGCGCGCGCATGCACCCAATAGAGCATCAGAAGAACGACGCCGCACGCCAGCATCGTTCCCGCCACCTGGGGCGCCAGCATGCCCCGGCCGGCGGTCTCGAACCCGTACATCACGGTGGCAAGCCCCAGGCCGGCGAGCAGAAAACCCCGCGTGTCGAGCGGCGCCACCGAGTCCTCGCGCAGATTCTGGATGAAGCGGCGGACCAGGAAGACGCCCAGAATGCCGAACGGCACGTTGATGAAGAAGATCCAGCGCCACGAGGCATAGGTCACGATGAACCCGCCCAAAGGCGGCCCCATCACCGGTCCCAAAAGCGCCGGCACGGTGAGATAGGACATCGCGCCCAGGAGCTCGGATTTCGGCACGGTGCGCAACAGCACCAGCCGCCCGACCGGGATCATCATCGCTCCGCCCATGCCCTGGATGATGCGCGACACCACGAGCTGCGGCAGGGACGACGAGATCCCGCACAGGATCGAGCCGATGGTGAAGACCACGATCGCTGCGCCAAATACGGTCCGCGCCCCGAATCGGTCGGCGGTCCAGCCGGACATGGGGATGAAGATCGCAAGGCTCAGGAGATAGCTCGTGATGGCGAGGTTGAGCCGAAGCGGATCCTCGCCCATCGACGCGGCGATCTTCGGCAGCGCCGTTGCGATCACCGTCGAGTCCAGGTTCTGCATGAAAAGCGCGAAGGCGACGATCAGCGGGACAATCGATCGGCGGAGAAGCGACGGCATGGCGCGACTGTAGCAAATCCGTCGCCGAAGGGGGCATGCGTTGCCGTCGGCCGACACGATTGCTAAGGACGGCGCCCCCCTTCCATTCAGGTTCCGCCCATGCCCGGCTATCTCGTCTCCTACGGCGCCACGGTGATCGTGATGCTGGCCTGCGACATGGTTTGGCTCAGCACGGTCGGCACCGGGGTCTACCGGCCCCGGCTCGGCGATCTGCTGCTCGACCGGCCGGTCCTTTGGGCGGCGGCGCTCTTCTATCTGGTCTATGGCGTCGGCGTGGTGATGTTCGCGGTGGCGCCGGGCGTGCGCCAGGATTCGTGGGGCCGCGCGCTGTGGCTCGGCGCGCTCTTCGGCCTCTTCGCTTATGCGACGTATGACCTCACCAATCTCGCGACCTTGCGCGGCTGGTCGGTGCTGGTGAGCGTCCTCGACATCGCCTGGGGCGCGTGCCTCACCGCGGTCGCGGCCGCGGCGGGCACCGCCGTCGCGCTCCGGGTCGGCGCCATGCTATAAAAGGGCGGGACAGTGGGAGGCGAGCAATGGACGAAGCGACCGGCGCGGCCCTGAAGACGCGGTTCTTCTCGCACGCGACCTTGACCTGCCGCGACATCGAGAAATCGCGGCAGTTCTACGAGGAGTTCCTCGGCCTCGACGTGGTGCGCACCAGCGCCATCTCGCTCGCGACGCGGCTTGGCGGCGACGCGGTCATCGTCGTCGTGCAGAACGCCAACAAGGCCGACCATTCGCGTTCGAACCATAACGGCCTCGACGTGGCGACGCGCGAGGAAGTGGATCGCAGCCACGCGCTCGCCCTCGCGCAGCAGGAGAAATGGGGCATCAGGCGGGTGACGCGCCCGGTGGAGCAGCACGGCACTTACAGCTTCATGATCGTCGATCTCGACGACAATTGGTGGGAGATCCTGGTCAATCCCGAGCGCGGCTATAGCTGGATGTTCGCCAAGGGCGAGGATCTCGAGCATTTCAACGAAGGCGAGGGCGCGGACCTCAACCCCAACGCCTATGCCCGCCGGCGCAAGCACGGCGACAAGACGCCGGCGGCCTGAACCTCACCGGCTGCGCAGAGGCACTTCCCGCAGCAGCAGCGCCGGCACGACCGACAGCGCGAGGATCACGGTCGAGACCGCATAAAGATGCGCGAACGCGGTGTGGATGGCGCCTGACAGCGCCGTCACCAACGCCGGCGGCAAATGCGTCCCCGGCTCCTCGAGATGGAGGAGGGCAAGGCCCGGGTTGGCGCCGAGCGCCTCGTGCCCCGGCACGGCCATTGCGCCCGCGCCCAGAAAGCCGATGAGCGCCGTGCTCAGGATCGCCACGCCAAAGGCGCCGCCGATGAGGCGGAAGAATTGAAAGCAGGACAGGCCGGTGCCCGTGTCCTGCCATGGCAGCGCGTTCTGGACGGCGATCGTGAGCGGCGAGAACTGGCCACCCCAGGCAAGGCCCAGGATGCCGGTCGCGACGGTGTCGAAGACCAAGGACCGGCCGAGCCCGATATAGCCGATCGCCGCGCAAGTCACGGCCGCGATGCTGCTGCCGGCGACCGGATAGATGCGGTATCGCCCGGTCCGCGAGATGAGAGCGCCCGACGCCGCCGAACCCACCACCGAGCCCACCGTGAGCGGGATCAGAAGCGTGCCGATCTGATCGGGCGGCAGACCGGCGCCAAGCTGATAGTTGAGCGGGATCAGGACCAGAAGCGCCGTCATCACCACCTGCACCAAAAGCGTGACGAGGATCGACATCACGAAGACCGGGTTGACGAAGAGGCGCAGCGGCAGCATCGCCTCGCTCGTCATCCGCTCGCGCAGCACCAGCAGGAGCGTTGCGACCAGTCCGGCGGCGATCGGGCCCCAGGCTTCGGGCGAGGCCCAGCCGCCGGCCCGCTCGGCGTTGCTCACCCCGATCAGGATCGGCGTCGCCGAAACGAGGATCAGGAGCGCGCCCCACCAGTCGATCGCGGCGCGGCGCTGCGGCACGCGAAGCTGCTTCAAGGCGTGGCTCGACAGCATGAAGGCGGCGATGCCGAGCGGCAGATTGATCCAGAAGATCCAGTGCCAGGACAGATCCTGGGCGAAGAACCCGCCCAGCACCGGCCCCAGCGCGTTCGACATGATGAAGACGCCTGCGAAATAGCCCTGATAGCGGCCGCGATCGCGCGGCGGGATGATGTCGGCAAGCGCCGCCTGCGACACCGAGCGCAAGCCGCCGCCGCCGATCCCCTGGATCGCTCGCCCGATCACCAGGGTCGGCATCGACCAGGCAAGCGCGCACAGGACCGACGCACCGACGAAGAACAGGATGGCGATGAGCAAAATCGGCCGGCGGCCATAAAGATCGCTGAGCCGGCCATGGATCGGCGTGGTCACCGTCGAGGTGACAAGATAGGCCGACACCACCCACGCCATCTGGTCCCAGCCATTGAGGTCGCGCGCGATGGTGGTGAGCGCCGTCGCGACAATGGTCTGGTCGATGCTGGCGAGGAACATCGACAGGAGAAGACCCGCGAGGATGCTGGTGATCGCGGCCCGCGTGAACGTGACCTGCGGCTCGGCTTCGTCGATCGGCATGGCGCCGGACACTTTCGGGTGCGCGCCCCTATGGGGTCAAGCGGCGCCGCCCCCGTGCCGATGCCGGTCAGAGCGCCGCTTCCAACAGCTCCGTCAGCGCGTCGGGCATGTCGATCATCACGTCGTGCCCGCACGAGACCTCGTGCGCGATCCAACCGGGGTCCTTCTTGAAGCGCTCATAGAAGCGGGCGAAGCTCGCGTTGGGATAGGCCGTGGCGCGGATATAGGTCTTGCGCTGCACCCCGCGATAGGCACCGGTCAGCGCGAGCTTTTCGGTGACGCACGCGACGGGATGGGGCGTGCACTGCCGGTCGACCCAGGCGCGGTCGCGCACATTCACGTGGAACGATTCCGCCGACACCGGCGGCAGGCTCAGCCCTTCGGGCGTCCCGCGCGTCCATAGATCGGCGACCGACTGACCGCTTTCCGGGACGTGCGCGTCAAGATAGATCAGCGACGCGACGCGCTCGCTCACCTTGTCGGCGACGCCGGTGATCACCATGCCGCCATAGGAATGGCCGCACAGCACCACGTCCATCAGCTCCTCCCATCGCAGCAGGTTGGCGACGTCGCTCACATGCGTGCTGAGATTGACCGACGGCGACAAGAGATGGGAGCGGTCGGCGAGCCCGGTCAGGGTCGGCGTGTAGACGCGATGACCATGCGCGACAAGCCGGTCCGTCACCCGGCGCCAGCACCAGCCGCCGTGCCAGGCGCCATGCACCAGAACGAAGGTGGCCTTTTCCATGGCTCTCCTCCCACGCTTCTCTTCGTCGCAACGAGAGTGCGTCGCTCGATCGGCGATGACAACCGGAAATTTGTTTCAGTGCTGCTTCAGCCAGGCCTTCGCGTCGGCCGAGCCGAGATCGGCCGACTTCTGTATCCAGCTGCGCGCGGTTGCGAGATCGACGGGAACGCCAAGGCCGCGCTCGTACATGATCCCGATGAGATAGCCCGCGTTCAGCCCGTTCTTGTCGGCGGCCGCGCGATAGTAGCCCATGGCCTTGTCATAATCGCGCGGCACGCCGTCACCCGCCTGATAAAGCGTGCCAAGCCCGGTGAGGCCGATCGGCGCTCCCTGGTCGGCGGCGAGCTGAAAATAGCGGCGCGCTTCACCGAAATCCTGCGGCACGCCGAAGCCGTTGTGATAAAGCTGACCGATGCCGCCATAGCCGGCGGGCAAGCCGTGATCGGCCGCCTTGCGATACCACTCCATCGCCTTTGCATAATCGTGCGGCGTGCCCCACCCCTGCTGATAGAGGGTGCCGAGCAGGAATTCGGCGAGCGGCGTGCCTTGCGCCGCCGCCTGCTGATAAAGACGAAACGCGTCGTCGTAGTTCTGGCTGCGCAGCGCGCGGTTCGCGTCCGCGAGAAGCGACGGCGATGCCGCTTGCGGGGGTGCTGCCGAGGCTTGTGGCGGCGACGATGCTGCCGGCACCGCAGGCGGATTGGGCGGCGCGGGACGCAGAGCCAGGAAAGCGCCCGCGGACACGACGGCAAGGGCGGCAACGGCGGCCGCCGCGAGTGCGAGCCCGCGGTGCGATGACGCTGCGGCGGCCGGCGCCGCCGGTTTTGCCGCCGTGTCGCTTCGCTGCGGCGCTTGCGAAATCTGATCCGACAGGCGCACGATCGCCTGTTCCCAATTGCTGAACGCGTCAATCCATTGCCGCGTCGCGAACTCGTAGGCGAAGGCGTCGTTCGGGACCACGTCCTCCACCCGCACCGGGATCACCGCCAGATTGTTCTGGCTGGCGAGCGCCATCTCCTTCTTGATCTCGTTGGAGTTGTTGGCGTTGCCGGTGAAGACCAGAACCATGACGTGCGAGCCGCGGATGGCGCGCACGATCGCTTCCTGGAAATTCTCTCCGGGTCCGATGTCGCGGCTGGAAATCCAGCAAGGCACGCCGCGGCGCTCGAGCGCTTCGCAGATGGTGTGCGCCATCTGCCGGTCGCGC
>DATJLY010000495.1:0-5595 GCA_035509095.1 Allostellaceae bacterium
ATTGCTGCACGAACCGGATGCAATGGGTCCCGCCGGTCGAGAAATCGTAGACGACCGGGGGATTGAGCGCGCGGATCGCGGTGAGATAGGGGCTGTAATCCGTGACCGTGGTCGGGACATAGACCTCTTTCAGGATCTTGCCGCCCTTCTTCTCGAAGGGCGGGATGATCTCGGCCGCGACGTCACGGCCGCCGGCATAATCCTCGCTGACGACCACCAGCTCCTTGCCCAGATGGTCGTAGATCCACTCCGAGAACGGATGGCAGAGCTGCCACCCCGCGATCGAGGAGCGGAAAAGATAGGGCACGCGCGCCCAGGTCAAGGCGTCGGTGCCGGCGCCCGACACCAGCACAAATGCCTTGCTCTGCTTCACGTAGTTGAGAACGGCAAGCGCGATGTTGCTGCCCTGGATGCCGACGATCAGGTCGACCTTGTCGCTTTCGACGAACTTGCGCAGCTTTTCGAGGCCCACCTGGGGATTGAACTGATCGTCTTCCTTGATGAGCTGGACCGGACGGCCGGCGATCGTGTTGTTGACCTCGTCGAGATAGACGCCGATGCCGTCGTAATTCCACTCGCCGGTCGAGGCCGATGCGCCGCTGAACGTGTTGAGGACGCCGATCTTCAAAGGCGCCTTCGTCTGCGCCAGGATCGCCGGTGCCGCCAGAGTGACACTTGTGGCGGCCGCTCCCGCCAGGACCCCGCGCCGCGTCAGCGTGACTTTGCCCTTACCCATCCGCGCCTCCCTCGGTTTCTTGTGCGCCAGAATGCGTCATTTCGCGGCGGAAGCAACCCTTTTCCGGCACATCACGACTGAAGCGCGTTCTCCGCGAAAAGCTCTTCCATCTTCATGATCCGCGGTGTCAGCCCTTGCTGGTTGGAATAGGCGGCCGCCTGCTCGAGCGTCGCGCGATTGGCCTTGAGCCCATGCGACACGATCCGCGTGCCGAGCGCGGCGCGCAGGTCATGCGGCACGAGGCCGGTCTCGAGATGATAGGCGACATGCTCGCGCCGCTCGCGGTCGGCGATCGCGTTCGCGTCGTTGAACGCCTGGAGGAGGTTGATCACCACCCACGGGTTCCGCTCGTAGACGGCGCGCTTCACCACCATGCCGTGATTGATCGGATAGATGCCGGTCTTCTTGTAGTAGCGCAGCGCCTCGGCCGCGGTGTCGGGGAACAGCGGGCGGATGTCGGGATGTCCTTCGAGATCGGCGCTGCTGCGATCGATGAGGCCCTGGCTGCGGTTATAGGACATGCAGGCATCGAGCTCGCCCGCGAGCATCATGGAGCCGATGCTTTTCTCGGGCGGAATGGGGTTGACCGTGACGCCCTTCGGCGCGGTGAAGCCGATCGCGCCGGCATGGCTGCGGGTCGGCAGGCGCTCCATGAAGAAGACCATGTCCCGGGGCGCGACCCCGAACTCGCTCTCGAGCACGCCGCGGGTCCAAAGCGCCGAGGTCTGCACATATTCCGGCACGCCGATCCGCTTGCCCTTCAAATCGGCGGGGCGGTCGATCTTCGCGTCCTTCCGCACCAAGATGCCGGTATGATAGAAGCGCCGCGTCGTGAAGATCGGCAATCCGACGAACCGGTCATCGCCCCGCGCGCGGATCATCATCAGCTCCGACATCGACAATTCGGAAACGTCGAACTCGGCCCCTTGCAATTGCCGCCAAAAGATTTCCGCGGGGCCGAGGATCGTCTTGGCGAACTCGATCCCTTCGGGCGCGGCGCGCCCGTCGATCACCGGCCAGGTGCGCGGATTGCTGGTGATGGCGAGACTGAGCCTGAGGTTGGCCATGCTTCCCTCCCCGCTGAAAAGACCGCTTTGCCGCGGCGCCGGCCTCGTAGTTTAATCTGGGCGCAACGACAAGAGCGCCCAAAGAGGCGCGCGTTCAGGGAGGCATCTCATGAACCCATCGCATCGCCGTTGCTTGCGCGCGGCCCTCATCGCTTTTGTCGCGACGCTTGCCGCGGCAAGGGCGGCCGTTGCCGATACCAGCCTCATCGTCGGCAAGGCATCGGCCACATCGGACGCCATCATTCCGGTCAATATCGGCGATCAGCTCGGCATCTTCAAACGGCACGGGCTCGATTTGAAGATCGTGGACTTCGGCGGCGGCAGCAAGATGGCGCAGGCGCTGGCCGCGGGCAGCATCGATATCGGCGACGGCGCCGGCACCGAAATGGCCTTCGTCGCCAAAGGCGCGCCCATGATCGCGGTATGCGAAAGCACCAGCACGGCGCCCTTCCTTGCGATCGGCGTCCCTTGGGATTCGCCGATCAAGACGCTCGCGGATCTGAAGGGCAAGACCATCGGCGTCTCGAGCCCCGGCTCGTTCAGCGATTGGTCCGGCCACGAGCTCGCGCGTACCGAAGGCTGGGGCCCCGACGGGGTGAAGACGGTGGCGATCGGCGGCGGCGACGCGCCCGCGCGCGCCGCGTTCCGCGCGCATCTGATCGACGCGGCGATCGGCGGCACGTCGCAGTTCCTGGTGTTCGAGACGACCGAGGACGGGCGGCTTTTGGCGCCGGTCTCGACCTATGAAGGCAACGTCGCCTCGGGCGCCATCTTCGCCTCGAACCAGCTCGTCGCGAGCCATCCCGACGCGATCCGCGCCTTCCTCGCCGCCTGGATCGAGACGGTCGACTATATGCGCGCGCACAAGGACGAGACCGTGAAGATCACGATGGGCATCACCCATTTCAGCGAAGCGGTGATGGCGCGCGAATACGACCTGACCATCGGCATGCACACCAGGGATTGCCGCTTCGATTCCGAATCGCTCGCCACGTTGAAGCGGTCTTTCGGCGAGATGAAGCTGGTCCAGGGCGAGGTCGACATGGCGAAGCTCCATACCGACGCCTACCTGCCGAAGTGAGCGCTCGCTATGTCGGTTTGGCGTTCGCCTCGGTCCCCGCGTCGAGCGGCTCCGGCCTCAAATAGACGATCAGGCAACAGATACACATCCCAAGTCCGGCCAACGGGTATTTGAGCGCCGTGACGGCGGCGATCCCGAAGAGGCACAGGGTCGCGATCGAACGGGCGTGCAGGGTCCTGCGCACGGCCGGTGAGACCTCCCCGACCGGCCGGCGGCCAACCAGCTCCCAAACCGCCGCTATGTAGGTCGCGTTCACGAGGAAGAAGACCGCCGCATAAAAGGCAACCGGCTGCGGCGACAATTCGCTCACGGCCATCCAATCCGTCGAGAAAGGCAGCAGCGACACGGAGAAGAGATGCGCGAAATTGACCCACAGCAACCGAGGGGTGGCCTCGGTGGCAAAGCGGAGCAGGTAATGATGATTGATCCAGACAATCGCGATGAACACGTAACTCACGGCATAGCTGAGCCATGTGGGCCAGAGCGGCAGCAGCGCGTCAAAGGTCGGACGCGCGGGCGGCCGGAGGTCCAAGACCAGCACCGTGATGATGACGGCGAAGACGCCGTCGGAGAACGCGCTCAATCGCTCAGGCGTCGCGTCGCGAAGCAGGGTCATCTCGTTTCCCGCGGCTTGGAGCCGATCCCGTCATCGGCAGCGATTTGTCGGATGCGCCCTCGGTCCGGGCAAGAGAAAACCGGCGGCCTTTCGCGCCGCAGACCGCACCTCGCCCCTCCGCTATGATGCGGCGCGAGGAGGCTCGCGATGGCTCTGCGTGTCGAGGGACCGCTTTATTTCGAGCGGATGGGGCGGACCGGTCCGGTGATGGCGTTCGTGCACCCGAACCCGATGGACCAGTCGTGCTGGATTTTTCAGATGGCGCATTTCTCGACCTGGTTCCGGTGCATCGGCATCGACATTCCGGGCTATGGCCGCTCGCCCAAGGCGACGGCCGGCCTCGCCATGGAGGACATGGCGGCGGCGTGCTGGGAGGCGATCGACGCCGCGCTGCCGGGCGAGACCGCGATCCTCGTCGGCTGCTCGGTCGGGTCGTCGATCATCCCTTTCATGTACCATCAGCGGCCGGCGAAGACCGCGGCGCTCATTTTCTCCGGCACCGGCTACAATCCGGGCAAGGAATTCACCAAGCGCCGGATCGAGGCCTATCGCAAGAACGGCATCGATTTCCGCTGGGACTATACGTTCGAGGATCTGAGCCCGGCCTTTCGCGCCACGCCGCTCGCGCATTGGTTCGCCGACCTCTTCACCGAGCGCAATGCATCGGCCGATCTCGAGACCATCATCCGTCAGTTCGAGGCGCTGGCTCGGCCCGAGCCCGCCGGCCATTTCGAGACCATCGCCTGTCCCGCGACGATCCTCACCGGCAGCGAGGACGGCGCGCATCAAAGCGCTTTCGCGCTCCAGCCGAAAATCCCCAACTGCGAGCTCAAGGTGCTGCCGGGCGCGGGCCACGCGTGCCAGATCGAGCAGCCGTGGCTTTTCGACCGCTTCATGATCGAGTTCCTGACCCGGCACGGCCTCTTCCCGGGCAAGCGCCCCGCATGACCCGCTCGCACGAGGCGCCGCCAAAGACCGCCGACCGGCCGATCGAGGTCGGACCCGACGACTGGCCCGAGCGCGAATTCTATCTGATGATGACGGCGCTCGTGATTCCGCGGCCGATCGGCTGGATCTCGACGGTCTCGGCCGAAGGCGGACGCAACCTCGCGCCTTATTCCTATTTCAACCTGATGGGCAGCGACCCGTTCTATGTCGCGTTCGGCTCGACGACCGAGAAGGACACGGTCGCCAATCTGCGCCAGGTGCCGGAATTCGTTGCCAACATCGTGACCATGCACGTGCTGGAGAAGATGAATTTCACCTCGACCGATTTTCCGCACGCCGAGGACGAATTCTCCTGGGCGGGCCTGACGCCGGTGCCGTCGGCGCGGGTGCGGCCGCCGCGCGTCGGCGAAGCGAAGGCGCATCTCGAATGCGAAGTGGTGCAGATCGTCGACGACCGCAACACCCATATCGTGCTGGGCCGCATCGTCCATGCCCATGTCGATCCCTCGGTCTGGCGCGACGGCCGCGTCGACCCGAGGCTCCTCGACCCGGTGTGCCGTCTCGCGGGCTCGGGCTACGCGCAGCTGGGCGAGCTCGTGAATGTCCAGCGCCCGGTCTGGTCCAAGGTGCAAGGCAGCCACGGGCAGGACGCGATGCCGCGAGCGGTGAAGCGGTAACGTGTTCCCCACCTCACCCTCCCGCTTCGCGGGTCCCTCCCTCTCCGCCCCATTGGGGCGGGGAGGGCCGGGGTGAGGTGGGGAAAGCGCAATCCGGAGGCGAGACACTGGTGGAAAACGGCGCTAGGGGAATCCCAAATTCGTCATGCCCGGCCTTGTGCCGGGCATCCACGGGTCTTGTTTACCGCTCGACACGTGGATGGCCGGGACAAGCCCGGCCATGACGATGAACACGAATTTCGCGAGCTTGCTTTGCGAACGGGATTTCATTCCGCGCGCCACTCGGCGCAGTCGGCTGCCGGCGGGATTCGCTCTTGACTTTGTACGCAAATTATGATATCAATACGTACAATCGTTTAGCGCCATTTCTTGGGTAGAAGGTTGAGAAGTTCGCGCGGCGCCGATTATCAATTGTCGCGTTTTTGCGGTCGAGAAGGAGGCATCATGAGCGACTATCGGACCCTGCGGGC
>DATJLY010000496.1:0-14814 GCA_035509095.1 Allostellaceae bacterium
GAGACTTTCCCACTCGACGGACTTGACGATGAAATCGCTCGCTCCGGCCTCAAAGGCCTTTTCCATCGCGTCCCCGTCGATCATGCCGGTGACGATCAGGATTGGCATGGTCCGCGTGGCCTCGTTGCCCCGCAAATTCCGGCACAACGCGAATCCATCCATATACGGCATCACGACATCGACGATCGCGAGCGACGGCTGCGCCTCGACACAGCGGACATAGGCGTCGACCCCGTCCGTGGCCTCCACGACCACGAGGCCTTCATCCTCGAGCGCGTCGCGCGTCAAGGACCGGAAGACCGGGTCGTCATCGACGACCAGGATCGTGGATCCTGCCGCAGGTCCCGTTGTTGGCCCGGACGCGACCGTCGTCTCGCTCATTCTCGCTTCTCACCGTTTGGAGCGTCGTCATGCCGCCGCATGCATTTCCCCGGCCAGTGCCTGCAGCGCGTCAATTGCCGCCGAAAGATCACCGTCAAGGGCGGCGACCAGAGATTGCAGCCCCGCGGTCCCCGAGTTGCGCGCGATCGTCTCGATTTCGGCGCACCTCTGAGACAGCTGTCGGGCGCCCAAGGCACCGGCACTGGATTTCAAGCTGTGCGCCGCTCGCCACAGCGCCTCGGCGTCGTTGTCGTCGTGGTTTTTGTGGATGGCCGCGACCAGGGGCGGCGCCACCTCGACAAAGCGGGAAACCGCGCGGGCGAGCCGCGAGGATTTTCCGTTCCGGTCGAGCGCGCGCAAGCCATCGATCACGCCGAGATCGATGGGCGGCTCGGATGCGCGCTGTACCGCCGTGTCCGGCGGCAGAGGTGCCACGAGCTCCGGCTTCTCTTTCGTTGCCTCGCCCCGCGGCACCAGCCAGCGCAACAGGGTTGTCGCCATTTGCTGATCATCGAACGGCTTGACGAGGAAATCATCCATGCCGACGCCAAGGCATCTTTCACGAACATCGTTCAATGCGTGCGCGGTAAGGGCGACAATCGGCGTCTTGCGCCGTGCCCCGCTTCCATCGGGAAGCGCTTCGGACATGGCTTCGATCTGGCGGATGCGCCGGGTTGCTTCAAGCCCGTCCATCACGGGCATCTCGCAATCCATCAAGATGAGGTCGAAGGCCTCCTGAGCGAACAGCTTGACCGCCGCCCGCCCATGGGGCGCGGTGACGACGCGGCAATCCATCGACTCGAGGAGGCCGGTGATGACCTCTTCATTGACGCCGTTGTCCTCGGCAACGAGTATCCGCGCCCCGAAGGACGGGCGTTTGGCCTGCGGGTTGCGGCGCTTGAAGCTTGGCGTGAGATCGCGTTGGCCAGGCTCGACCGCGGACTCCGCCAACGCGGCGAACAGCTCCGACGGATGTGCCGGCTTCGGCAGCACGGCGATGGCGCCAAGGGAATCGAGGCTCGTGTCCGCCATGTAGCCGTCGAGCCCGACCAGCAGCACGATCTCGGTTTGCGGTCGCGACGGCTCGGCCAAGATGGCCTTGCCGAATTCCACCGCGGGCGCGCCCAGCCCCTTGATGTCCAGAACGGCCACATCGAACGGCCGGCCCGCCGCGATCGCGGCGGCTTGTTCGGCTTCTGCCTCTTCGATCGTCGACACGATCGTCGCCTTGACTTGCCAATTCGCGAGGTAAAGCGACATCACATGCGCGCTGACCGCGTTCGCGTCCACCAGCAGGATGCACAACGGTCGCGGCAGCAGCCGTGACAGCTTGATCGCGCCGTCCGCATGCTTGAACCGGGCGGTGAGTGAGAATCGCGAACCGCGTCCAAGCTCGCTGTCGACCGAGATCTTGCCGCCCATCAATTCGACGAGCTGGCGCGTGATCGACAGTCCCAGGCCCGAGCCGCCACGCGCCCGGCTCATCGAGCCATCGACTTGGTGGAAGGAGTCGAAGATGCGCGAAGAATGCTCCGGCGGAATGCCGATGCCGGTGTCCTCGACCGCGATGTTCAGAACCATCTCGCTGTCATCGCTCGAAGCGAGCCCAACTTCGACCAGGATCTCGCCGCGCTCGGTGAATTTGATGGCGTTGCCGACGAGATTGACAAGGATCTGACGCAGCCGGATCGGGTCCCCAATGATCTGCGAAGGGATCGATTCGTCGACGAAATAGATGAATTCGATGCCTTTCTTCGAGCAGCGATCGGAGAACAAATCGGTCAATTCGGCGACAGCCTGTCGCGGATCGAAGGGCATCGACGACAGCTCGAACATGCCCGCTTCGATCTTCGCGAAATCGAGAATGTCGTTGATGATCCCAAGCAAAGCGAGGCCGGACCGGGACACATTTTCGACAAGACGCTGCTGCCGCTCGCTCAAGACGGTCGAGGCGAGGAGATTTGCCATGCCGAGCACGCCGTTCATCGGCGTGCGTATCTCGTGACTCATCGTCGCCAGGAATTGCGACTTCGCCAGGTTCGCGGCCTCGGCTTCCTCGCGGGCCCTGACGAGCGCGGCCTCGGCGGCCTTGCGCTCGGTGATGTCACGCAGGATGGCGGTATAGAACAGGTCGGCGCCGTCGCGGACTTCCGTTATGGTCAGCTCGGCTGGAAATTCTTCGCCGCCCTTGCGGGTCGCGGTCAGTTCATGGGCGACGCCCATGAGCCGCGATTCGCCCGCCCCAAAACGGGTGGCCACATCGGCACCCTCCGTCGACCGACCTGCGGCCGGCAGCACGATGCCGAGATCGGCGCCGGCGACTTCCTCAGGTGCATAGCCGAATATTCGCTGCGCGCCGGGGCTCCATTGCAGGATGCGGCCGCCGGGATCGACCGTGACGATTGCATCGACGACCGCATCGAATATGGCTTGGAGCCGCGCCCGGCCGCTTTCCGCGCCGTCCTCGGCGGCCTCGGCCTGCTCGCGCGCGCGCACCAGTTCGGCCTCGGCCTCCTTGCGCTCGGTGATATCGCGGCAAATCGCGGTCAGGAACACGTCATCGCCGTTGCGGACCTCGGCGACGGTCAATTCGGCGGGAAATTTTCGACCACCCTTGCGGGTCGCGGTGACCTCGTGCGTAACGCCGATCGTGTGGAATTCCGACAGGATCATGGTCAGATCGGTGCCGATCGCTTCCTCCGGCGCATAGCCGAAGACGCGCTGGGCCGACGGACTCCATTGCAGAATTCGGCCCGATGGATTTGCCGTGATGATTGCGTCAACGACGGCATCGAAAATCGCCTGCAGGCGCGCACGGCGATCCTCCGTCTCCTTTTCAAGCGCCAAGCGTCGCGCGACTTCGACCTGCAATCCGGAAGCGAGCTCCGCCTGTCGTCCCGCGATCGAGCCGACGAGCGCGATACCCACGATCAGCGACGAGATCAGCGTGAGCGGCACGGCCAACAAAGTCGTCGGCAGCACAATGCCGCCTTCGGCCGTCCCCGGAGCGGGGAAGAAGACGGATGCCTGCATCGCGGTGTAGTGCATGCCCGCCACCGCCAGGCCCATGATCGACGCGGCAACGATTCGCGCCGGCAGTTGCGAGCGGTGATGCACGCGGAGCTGATAATGCACCTTCAATGCAAAAAACGCCAAAACCACCGCGACGATGACCGAGACCAGGACCAGGCTCGGTTGGTAGCGAATGAGAGCATCCGTCTCGACGGCCGCCATCCCGGAATAATGCATGGCGCCGATCCCGGCACCCATGAACACGCCGCCGATCACCAGTTGCCGCGTGCCAGGTTCTTCCGAGCGGCCGAAGACCCACAGCGCCACGGCACTGGCAAGGATGCCGGGAATTATCGACAGTGAGGTCTCGATCGGGTCGTAGCTCAATCCGCAGGGCAGCGACAAAGCGAGCATGCCGATGAAATGCATCGCCCAGATGCCGCCGCCCATGCTGAAGGCGCCGGCGCACGCCCACGCCCATCGGCCCCGCCACGTGCTCGCGGCGGCCATGCGCGACGAAATCGAAAAGGCGGTGAAAGCCGCGATGCTCGCGATGGCAACCGACGTGACGACGAGCCACGGGTTATAGACGCCGACATACGGTGCGACGGCCTGATTTGTGTCGAAGAGTTGGAGGATGTGCGAGATCACGGTACCCGTCGCACTATAGGGAGCGCCATTAGGCTCCATTTAAAGGCGAATTCCCGTGAAGGAACGGTTAAGCGTCGCGGCGCAGCCAATGGGCCGCGCCGGACTCACGAAGCCTTAACCACGTTTCTTGTCGCGGTGTGGGCCGAACCGGTCGCTAAGGGTTGCGCAGCGAGGCACAGGCCTCGCGGCCGGTGCAGGCCCCAAGCCACGCCTTCGCCTTGGGCCACGCACCGAGATCGAATTTGGCGATGCCCAATCCCGCGACGACACCCGCGACATTGAGGTCCGCGACGGTGAAGCGACCGCCCAACAGATATTGGCTCTGCGCCAAATTGGCGTCGAGCACGTGGAGCGGCGCGGCCAGCGCCTCCTTCGCGCGGTCGACCTTCGCCGGTTCCGGCTTGCGTTCGGGCGGCATCAGCACGCTCTGCACCAGCGTGACGATATTGTCCTCGAGCTCGGTCAGGGCCCACATGCTCCAGGCGAGCGCCCTTCCCTCTTCGGCAAGGCTCGCCGGCGCGAGCGGCCCGCCATGCTTCTTCGCAAGATAGAGATTGATGGCGAGCGATTCCCACAGCGCATAGTCGCCGTCGACGATCGCCGGCACGTGACCGTTGGGATTGATCTTCAAATAATCAGGCTTGCGCGTATCGCCCGTGCGCGGGTCGAGCGGGATATTCTCGTATTGCAGGCCCAATTCCCGCGCCATCCACAGGACACGAAACGTGCGCGACATCGGCGAGCCATAGATGGTGAGCGCCATGGGGCATCCTTTCGCAAGCTGCTCCGCCAAGCATACCGGATCTCAAACGCCCGGGGAACCGGGACACGATGAATTGTTCCTCACAGGTTGAGATTGTCGCGCGCGCGCAGGAGAAGCGAGCGTAACAGGCGCGCTTCGGTCGCGCTGAAGCCGGCGGTGATCTTTCTGTTGACGGCCTGCATATGGCGCAAGCCGATCCGCGCGAATTTCCGTCCCTCCGGCGTCAGGTAAAGATTGATCTTGCGCTTGTCGGTCGGACTCGGCTGGCGATAGACGAGCCGCCGCCGCTGCATGACCTTGACGATCACGCCGGCATGCGCGTCGCCATAGCCCATCAACCGGCCGAGCATACGCTGCGTGATACCCTCGTTGCGATAGAGCGCGCGCAGAGGAAACCAGAGCCTCAGCGGAAACCCGGCCTGCGCGATCCGGCCGTCTATATACTTGTAGAGCCGAAGGCGCGTGTCGCGAATCAGGAAATCGAGGCTGTCGGTCAGCTCCGCCGGAGCCGCCTTCGCCGCGCGCGGCGTTCGGGCCATGGGGTCAAAAGAAAGTCGTCAGGTTTCGGGACAGAAGCACGCTCTGATCGAGATAGACCGCGCGGCGGAGGATCTTCAATCCCCCTTCGGTCCGGCGCAACACGTCGGTCCGCTTGCCGATGAAAAGGTCGACATCGTGGTCGAGGCGGCGCGACGAGACCATGAAGCGGCATCTAATCGTGATGTCGATGTTCTCGACCTTGTCCAGGCGCACATTCGCCACAAGGTGGGTGGTGCGCGAGCGCGGCTCTTCGGCCCAGTGGTCACCGCCCTGAAGCTGCTTCACGCGCTTGCGCAGGGTCTCTTTGTCCTCGTCGAACCAGTTCGCTTCGGATCCTTCTTGGGTATATTCGAGCTCCGGCCGGTCGAACCGCACGTTGCGGGCGATCGGCATCCAATACCGGATGTCGTCGTGCAGCAAGTCGAGCCACGCGTCAAAGCGCCGCTCGTCGAGCAGCTCGGCCTCGGCGCTGAACAATCGCTCGACCTCGACTTCCAGCAGGAGCGCGTCGATCGCGGCCGCGCGGTCCGCCTGGCTCATGGCGCGGTCGCCATGAGGCGCGCCCAGTGGGCATAAAAGGCGCGCTGATTATGCTCGGCCACGTCCTCGGTGATCGAGACCTCGTCGCCCAGCCATTCGTCCGGCCGGGACCGGCGCGCCAAGCCCATCGCAAGCTGATAATTGAAGGGATGCTTGCGCGCGACCATGCCTTCGGTCCCGCGCTGCGCGGCGGTCCAATTCTCCATGTCGTCCTGTTCGACCATTCCGGACGGTCCGGCATAGCGCAGATAATATTCGCGCAGCGTCTCTTTGACGGCGTTGGGTGCGTTCCGTGGCACGAACAGCCAGCGCCAGACCTCGGTGCGTCCCGCCGCCAACGGAAGCCACAGGCCGATCGTCGTTCGTCCGGCGCTGTTGAAATGCGTGTTGGGGAAGATAACGCCGCCATGGATCATGAGGCGCGCCTTGTCGCCAAGCCGCCGCTGCCGCTCTTCGTGGCATTTCCGGTAGTACGCATTGACCTCGTCCGGCGCGCCGGCCTGGGGGTCATAGGGACCGAGCGCCTGATAGACGCTGGCGCGGATCGTGTGACCGCGCTTCGGGTCGGCGACGCTCATCGCCTGGCGCGCAATCTTCACCGCCGCGAAGTTGTGGCGCGAGGTTCTGCCGCTTAGTCCGATCGACAGGCGCTCCACCGAGATGTGGCTATAGCCGTGATAGTGATCGCCGGCGAAATTCTCGGCCCCGAATTTCCAATTGCAGGGAATCTGCCATTTGACGATGCCGCCGATGACTTCATAACCGTCGTCGCCCCCGTCGGGCCCTTGCAACAGGCTCCGCAGGTAGAACCGCATGTCGGCGCCGAGATAATCCTCGAAGGACGGCGCGCCATCGTCAAAGGTTGCCCAGATCGAGCCGTAAAAGATGCTGACCCGCGCGCGGATCAATCCCCACTTCTCGCGATCGAGGCGCCCCCGATAGCGATCGTCGAATTTCGGCACGCCGGTAAGCGCGCCGTCGAGCCCATAGGACCAGCCGTGATAGGAACAGGTGAAGCCCTTGGCGTTGCCCACGTCATATCGGCAGGCGGGCATGCCGCGATGACGGCAGCTATTCAGCAGGACATGAATTGCGCCCTGCTGATCGCGGCTGACGATCACCGGCTCGGTCCCGACGCGCGACAGGAAGAAGTCGCCGGCTTGCGCCAATTGGCTCGTATGCCCGACGAAGTTCCAAGCCGGGAGAAACACACGCTCGAGCTCGCGGCGGAAGATGTCCTCGCTGGAAAAGATCTCGCGGCTCAGCGTGCCGGCGTCGAGATCGATAAA
The DNA here is from genome assembly GCA_035509095.1 of Allostellaceae bacterium. Lineage (GTDB taxonomy): Bacteria > Pseudomonadota > Alphaproteobacteria > ATCC43930 > CGMCC-115725 > DATJLY01. The sequence continues at coordinate 7,177 of DATJLY010000496.1, forward strand.
ATCGGCGGTTCTCATAATGTTATGCACTGTATAGCTCTTTTCTTCCCATGTCGAGGCGGCCATTGACACTCATGAGCGCCGTGCTTAACGTCACCGGCATGAAGAATTGGCGATTCGAGCGCGCATGGCGATTGCTGGCAACGATCGTGGCTGCCGCTTTGCTCGGCGCGTCGGCGGCATCGGCCGAGACTGCCGCGCCTTACGAGATCAACACGATTCTGTCGCTCACCGGCAACATCGCCTTCGTCGGTTCGACACAGCAAAAGGCCCTCAAGGCGCTCGAGGCCTATGTCAATCGCACCGGAGGGATCAACGGGCGGCCGCTTTCTTTCGTGGTTGCCGACGACCAGTCGAGCGCGCAGACGGCGGTGCAGCTCGCCCAGGACATGATCGCGAAGAACGTGCCGGTGATCATGGGCTCTTCCGGGCCGGCGCAATGCGCGGCGATCACGCCGCTCGTCGCGCAGCATGGCCCGGTGCTCTATTGCCTTGCCAATGGCGGCGTCGTGGTTCCCGGCGGCTATGAGTTCTTCACGCTCACCTCCTATGAGGCGCAAGCGGCGGTCACGGTCCGATATCTGCGCCTTCGCGGCCTCACTCGTCTCGCCACCATCTTCTCGACCGACGCGGGCGGCCAAGGCGCCGAGAAGGCGCTGAAGAGCGCACTCGACCTGCCGGAGAACAAATCCGTCACGGTGGTTGCGCGCGAGCATTTCTCGCCCGGCGACGTCACCGCTTCCGCGCAGCTTTCGGCGATCAGGGCCGGCAATCCCGACGCGCTGGTCGCCTGGGCGACCGGACCACCCGCCGGGATGCTGTTCCGCGGCGCCCGCGATCTCGGGATTGATCTGCCCACGGTGACGTCGCCGGGAAACCTTACCGGCGCGTTCTTCAAGCAATATGCGGCGATGTTGCCGACCAACCTGATTTTCGCCGCCGTGCCGTATTATGCGAGCGGCGCCCCTACCGATGCGGCAACAACGGCGGCGCTGAGCGTCATGACAGAGGCGCTCGCCGCCAACGGGACAAAGCCCGACATGCTGACAATCAGCGCGTGGGACCCGGCCATGCTGGTGGTCGACACGCTGCGCAAGCTTGGGCCCGACGTGGCGGCGCCAAAGCTTCGGGACTATCTCGCCAATTTGCAGGGCTGGGTCGGCGCCGATGGTCCCTATGATTTCCGTGCGGCGCCGCAACGCGGCGTCGGCGAAAACAACATCGTGATGGTGCGCTGGGACATCGAGAAGGGATCGGGCGTCGCGCTCAGCAATTTTGGCGGCGCCCCGCTCACCGGGAAATAGGAGGGTCGCCATGCTTGCCTGCCTGTCACCCAATGGCCAGAACCTGAACCAGGGAGACGCGAAACCGACACGGCTCCTGGTCGCGACCTTGCGCGGCATCAGCATCCTCGATCGCCCGCATCCCGGCGCGGATTGGACCGATCGCGGGCGCAAGCTCGAAGGCCAGCATTGCAGCTCGCTGATGATCGAACCGAAACGCGGCGGCGTTTTCGCGGGCATGCACACGGGCGGCCTTTTCTTCAGCGCCGATGGCGGCGAGACATGGGAGCCGCGTGCCAAAGGCATCACCATCGAAGAGGTGTTCAGCGTCGGCTATGCCCATCATGGCGACAAGATCGCGCTCTATGCCGGCACCGAGCCCGCCTCGATGTTCCGCAGCGATGATTACGGCCTCACTTGGAGCGAGCAGCCGGGCGTGAAGGAAACGAAGGGCCGCGAGAAATGGTCGTTCCCGAGCCCGCCGCACCATGCCCACGTCAAGACGATGACGATCGACCCGCGCAATCCCGACACGATCTATGCGGGGGTCGAGCAGGGGGACCTTTTGAAGACCAGTGATGGCGGCGCCAATTGGCGGGTGCTGGACGATTATTCAAAGCCCACCGATTGGACCTATCGCGACATCCATCAGATCGTGGTCCATCCGGCGAATTCGGCCGAGGTCTATATGACCACGGGCATGGGCCTCTATCGCAGCCTCGATGCCGGCGAAACCTGGACCCTCATCGTCGATAACAGCTTCCGCATCGGCTATCCCGATCACCTGATCGTTTCGCCTTCGAACGGCGACACGATGTTCATCTGCGGCGCGCGGGAAAATCCCGGTACCTGGCGCCAGTCGCACAGCGCGGACGGAACCATCATGCAAAGCCACGACCGCGGACGCAGCTGGACCGACGCGAGCCGCGGGTTACCCGAAAACCGGCGCGCCAATGTCGAGGCGATGAGCGTTGCCAGCCATCGCGGCGGCTTCACGCTCTTTGCGGGAACCACGGACGGCGATGTGTTCGCGAGCGAGGACGAGGCGCGCTCTTGGACCCCGATCGGCGGCAAGCTGGCGCCGGTCTCGAAGAGCAATCACTATCGGCCGCTGCAGCCTGCCTGACCGCTCAGCCGGGCTCGTTCCAATAGGCAAAGCCCAGTCCCGTCACGGCGTGACGTGCGGGAATGTAGTCGACCACGGTCGCCTTCCGCTCGTGATAGGCGCCGGCGACCGTGATCCAGCTTCGGATTTCGCCGGTGCCGCCGCGCAGCGTATCGGAATCGATCGTGAAGAGGGAACGAAGCTCCTCTCCTCTTCCCTCCGCAATGCAGTCGAGCACCCACCGGTCGAGCGGCTCGTCCACCCAGCCCGCGCGCGGACCCAAGGGATCATGCGAAAGCCCGCCCGAGCCATAAAGCGCAATGCGCTCCGGCCGGTTCGCAAAGGTCTCGCGCAGCGCCTCGCCCAGCGCGTAACAGCGCGCGGCGCTGGGCAGCGGCGGATGATAGGCGTTGGTGAAAATCAAGACGGCCGGGATGCAGGTCTCCACCAGCTGCATCGCGCGCGCGATCCGCGTGAAGGCGTGGCCGAGCCCCGTCTCGGGCCGCGCGAGCGGCACCAGCTTCTCGCTATAGGCGACATCGAAGCCGCGCCGGATCAGCCCGTTGAGCGCCAGCTTGGCAATGCCGGCATGGCACGGAAGCGTCAACCAATTGTCCTTCGGCTTCTGGCCGATCCAGCCCAGGCTGAAAGTGCCTTCGGCCGCGTCGCCGACGAACATGGCAAAGCCCGGGATGAGCGCCTTCGAGAACAGCTCGTTCTGGTCGTCGCCGACAATGATGATGGCGTCGGGCCGCGCGGCGTCGAGCTGCGCCTTCAACGCGGCGAAGCCCTGCTTCACGCGCCGGACATAGGTCACGACGACTTCCGGCGTTTCGGCGGCGAATTCGGGCGGCTGCGGATTGCCGCGCGTAAGGCCGCGATGGATCGCCGGCCAATGCTCCGGTTCCACGAACATCGACGGCGCATGGGATGAGGCAAGGCCAAGGACAATCGGCACGGGGCGTCTCCTCGTCTGCATCGGCAGAATACCGCCCGGCGCCAATGCCTGCAGCGTCAAAAACCGGCGCCTACATGGTGGTGATGAAAGCGTGCGACAGATAAAGCAGAAGCGCGGCCCCAAGAAGGACAAGGAGACTCGCCAACGCCACGTCGAAGCGCGATCCGGGGCGGGGCTTCGGGTCGGGGCTGTCGATATTCTGGCCGGTAACCATGTAGCGCAAAGCGGCGATCACGATGATCGCCATGCCCATGATGACAAGCGCGAGACCGGCGACATTGCCGAATTTCTGACCGGGGATCGACAAGCGGCGCCCGCTGAGCGACGGCGCCGCGATTTCGAGAAAGAGATCGAATTTCTCCACCAGGAAGCCGAAGGCCATGACCGCGATCGCCGTCCGGACCCAGGCAAGGAATGTCCGCTCGTTGGCGGAATGGTCGCTGAAATTGCGGATCACGGCGGATCATCGATGGTGCTGACATGCGCCGCGACGATACGCCAACCTTGGGGAAAGCGGACCCAGCTCTGCATCGTTCTGCCGACCTTGCCGGGTCGCGCGAGCCGCGTCAGCGTGGCCACGGTGGCGAAATCCCGGCCGAAGGTGGTGATGACCGTCCGCTCGCGCCTCGGTGCGGCGCCGCTCGCGACCACGGAAGCGCGGTATGCCTTGATCGCCGCATAGCCATAGAGATTTTCGGCGTTCCCATAACGGACCGTCGACGGGCTGTCGAAGAAATACCCGTTGAGCGCTTCGACATCGTTCGCCCCGAGCGCCCGGTTATAGCCTGCGAACGCGCGTTCGATCTCCCGGACGATATCGGGATCGTTGATCCGGTATTGGGCCGCGGCCCCCGCACCTTCGAGACCTGGCGTCGTCGCCGGCGGTTTGCGGTGGCGCGTCGATTGCTCGTAGGCATAGGCGATTGCGATAAGGAGCGGCTCCGACCATGGCCGCCCGACGATCTGCAGCCCCGATGGCAGATCCTCCCCGGTGTAGCCCATCGGCACGACCGCCGCCGGCCAGTGCAGCCCCGATGCGATCCAGGTGGTTGATCCTGCGGCCGTGCGATCGCCGTTGAGCTTTGGCGGAAGCGTCGCGACCGGCAGGATCAGCGCGTCGATCCGCTCGCGATCCATTGCCGCGAGATAGGCTTGGCGCATGCGCGTCTCTTCCGCTTCGAGCTGACGCACCGTCGGATCGTCCTGCGGCGACGGGGCGACGGCGGTCGCCTGGAGCCCCACTTCGTGAAGCGGATGAAATTTCCCCGAGCTCACCAATTCGGCCAGGCTCTTGGGGAATCGGGGCGCCGTCTTGGCGAGATAGCGTTCGAGCGCGGCACGGACCTCGCTCGCAGGATGTGGCTTGGCCGGGAATTCGTCGAATTCCGGGACAATGAACGGGTCGACGATGTCGGCGCCGATCCGGCGCAAATCCTCGATCGCCCGGTCGAGCAACCCGACAACGTGCGCGCCGGAAGCGTCGGCAGGAAAAGCCTGCCGCAGCACGCCAAGCCGTTTGCCGCGCGCTCCGGTCTTGTCGAGAAACGCCGTGTAGGTCGGCGGAATGTTTCCCGCCGCCCCCGACGTCGCCGGATCATCCCCGTCGACGCCCGCGATGACGTCGAGCAAGGCCGCGAGATCGGCGACGCTCCGCGCCATGGGACCCGCAGTGTCGCGTGCATCATAAAGCCCCACCATCCCGGCGCGCGAGACGAGCGCCCAGCTTGGTCTAAGGCCGACCAGCGCATTGTTCGACGACGGATTGCGGATCGATCCCCAGGTATCGGAGCCGAGCCCCACCACGCCGAAGCTCGCGGCCAGTCCCGCGCCCGTGCCGCCGGACGATCCGCCCGTGGCGTAGGCGGTGTTGTACGGGTTCCGAGCAAAGCCGGGGAGGACCGAGTTGATGTTGTCGAGCCCGCCGCGCGCCCATTCCGACATGGTCGTCTTCGCCAGGATCACGGCGCCCGCCGCGCGCAGGGCCCGGACGGCGCTCGAATCCCGGTCCGGCACCCAGCCGACGAGGGCCGATGATCCGGCCGTCGTCTGCAAGCCGGCGACGTCATAATTGTCCTTCACGAGAACCGGGATGCCGTGAAGCGGGCCGGCCATCGCCCCGGTCTTGCGGAAATGCGCATCGAGCGCGGCGGCATCCTCGCGCGCGCGGGGATTCGCGACGATGATCGCGCCGAGCGCCGGACCTTTGCGATCATAGGCCGCGATGCGATCGAGATGGGCCTCGGTAACGCCGAGCGCGGTGGCCCGCCCGTCGCGATAGGCCGAGTGAATCTCTTCGATCGTCGCCTCGACGACCGAGAAAGCGGGTGCTGCGTCGCGATCCATGGGGAAACCTCGTAGAGCATTCATGCACGGCCCGAACGACGCGCCACCGCTCCTCGCCGGCGGGGATAATGCACCGCGCGTTTCGCGTTGGGAATGCCGGTCGTACGGCCATTGCGGGAATCCCGTCGCGGGCGCCTGTTGTCTCGCAAGGCGGGACCACTATAGTCGGCTGCGTTTGTTCGGAGACGAGTATGAAAATAATGACAGGGTCTGGAATCGCCCTTTGCGTTGTCGCTGCGCTCTCCACCACCACCATCGCCGCGGCGGAGGACACGACCCCGATCAAGATCGGCCTGTCTCAGATCGCGAGCGGCGTCGCCGCCGACTATTGGAGCCGCCAGGTCAACAAGCCGGCTCTCCTCGCCATCGATGACGCCAACAAGAATGGCGGCGTCAACGGGCGCAAGGTCGTCGGCATACTCGAAGACAATCAGGGCCTCGCAACGACCGGCGCCGCCGTCGCGCACAAGCTGATCGAGATCGATCACGTCAACATGATCTTTGTCGCGCCGACGCCGGCGGTGCTCGCGACCTTGCCGATCGCCGAGACGGCGGAGGTGCCGGTCATCTCGACCTCGATATCGCCGAAGGTGGCGCAAAGCCCGTGGGGCGCGCTCGCGCAGCCACCGGCGGACCGCCAGGGAGAGGCCTATGCCAAGTTCGTCATCGCGCACCATTTTCAACGCGTCGCCGATCTGACCGGTCAGAGCGATTCCGACACGATCGCATCGAACGCATTCAAGAGCGCGCTGACCAAGGCCGGCATCAAGATCGTCGACGCGGAGACCTACGAGGTGAACGCGCAGGATTTTACCGCACAGCTCACCAAGATCCGGGCATCCAATCCCGACTGCTTCCTGATCCAGTCCCTGTCGGGTGCCACTTATGGCTTCATCTTGAAGCAGATGGCGCAGCTTGGATTCCGGCCGCCGACGATCCTCACCTATTATCAGATCGCCGATCCGCAGACGCGGAAATTGGCCGGCGACCTTGTCGACGGCGTCTATTTCATCGAAATCCCGGTCGATCCGGAATGGAACGCGCGCGTCTTCCGTCCGCGCATGGGTTATGACGCCGACGGCAATGGCGCCCTCGCCTATGATGCGATCGCGCTCTATCTCGATGCTTATGCGAAATCGGGCACCGACGACCCGAAGAAGATCCGCGAGACGATGCTGAACTACCAGGGATACAAAGGCGCGGTCGGTGCGTGGGGCTATAACGGTCAGCCCGTCACGCAGGTGCAGTATCGCGTTTCCCGGATGAAGCCCGGAGGCGGCACCGAAGTCGTTCCCTAGACGGCCTCCGCCGATGAGCGAACTGGCGCAATTGGTCTTGAATGGCCTCGCGAACGGCGCGGTCTATGCCTTGATGGCGGTGGGCTTTGCCATCGTGTTCAACGCAACGCACGTGTTCCATCTGGCGCACGGCGCGGTCCTCACTTTTGCCGCCTATTGCTTTTATCTTCTCGTCGCGGTCGCGGGACTGAACCTCTATCTCGCCGTGCCCGCCACGGTCGCGCTCTCGGCCCTCTTCGGCTGCTTCATCGAGCTCGGCATCTATGCGCCGCTGCGCGCGCGGGGCGCCGGCTCCGCTGGATTGATGATTGCGTCGCTTGGCTTCCTGCTGCTGTGCCAGAACATCTTTGCGATCGTCTTTTCGACGGATGTCCTGACCATCCGCTCGGGCGGCCTCGCCATCTTCGAGCTCGGACCCCTGACCGTGACGTCGCTTCATCTGGCCGATGGCGTGGTCGCGATCGTCGTGTTCCTGGCGCTCCAGGCCTTTCTCACGCGCACGCAACATGGGCGCGCCATCCGGGCGCTGGCCGACAATCCCCAGCTCGCGCCGGTCGTCGGTATCGAAGCGCGCCGAACCTATGTCATGGTCATGGCGATCGGTTCCGGTCTTGCGTCGATTGCCGCCGTCCTGCTGACCTGGGATCTCGGCGT
>DATJLY010000497.1:0-4874 GCA_035509095.1 Allostellaceae bacterium
TGACGGGCGTGACCAAGCGGTTCGGCGGGCTCGTGGCGGTATCGGACTTGTCGCTGGTCGTGTCGGTCGGCAGCGTGCACGGTCTGATCGGCCCGAACGGTGCGGGCAAATCGACCACCATCGGCCTCATCTCGGGCTTCATCCGGCCGGACGCCGGCACCATCACGTTCGGTCCGCACGACATGACGCGGCTCGCGCCCTCGGCCATCGCGCGTCTCGGCGTCTCGCGCACATTCCAACAGGCAACCCCTTTGAGCGGGCTGACCGTGTTCGAGAATGTGCTGGTCGGCCTTCATACGAGGTTCGGCTCGGGATTGGCGGCGGTGCTTGCCCGCACGCCGGCATTTCGACGCGAGGCGCAAGCGATGGTGGAGGAAGCGCAGAGACTCCTCGCGCTGTTCGGCCTCGAAGCGCTGGCCGGCACGGACGCGCGCAACCTGACCTTTGGTCAGCTTCGGTTCCTCGAGATTGCCCGCACCATCGCGATGGGCCCACGCATCCTCCTGCTCGACGAGCCGGCTGCCGGCCTCAACGACCTCGAGCGCCAGCAGCTTGCCGCTCTTGTCCACCGCTTCCGCGGCGAAGGGATGGGCATGCTGCTGGTCGATCACGACGTGCCATTCGTGTTCGGGCTGGCGGACCGGATGACGGTGATGAATTTCGGCTCGGTCATCGCAGCGGGTGACCCGGACCAGGTGCGCCGCAACCCGGCCGTGCGCGAGGCCTATCTGGGCGAAGCCGCGGAAACGGAGGGCGCGGCATGGCGCTGATCATCGCGATCGGGATCGCGACGGGCTGCGTCTATGCGCTCGTGGCGGTCGGATATTCCCTCATCTACCGCACCACCGCGGTGGTCAATTTCGCGCAAGGAAGCTATGTCATGGTTGGCGGCTTCTCGACCTGGTGGTTCTTCAGCGTCGCGCGTCTGCCCTACGCGGTTTCCATCCTTCTGGGCGTGCTTGCCGCGACCGCGACCGGGCTTCTGCTCTGGGTGCTGGTGGTTCTGCCGCTGTGGCGCCGCCGCAGCCCTTCCTACGTGGTGCTGCTCGCGACCATCATCTTCGGCGCCATCGTCAGCACGGCGGCGCTCATCGTGCTCGGCCCGATGCCGCAGACACTGCCGCCCTGGCTGCCGGGATTCGCCGTCGATTTTCAAGGCAACCACATCGATGGCCAGTACATCATCGTCGCGGTCGCGACGATCGCGATGATGGCGCTTTTCAGCGCCGTTCTCCGATACACGACATTGGGCCGCGCGATGCGCGCCTGCGCCGCCAGCCGCGAGACGAGCCAGCTCCTTGGAATTTCGCTGGAACGCGTCGGCGCGATCGCCTTTGCCGTCACGGCCATGCTCGGCGGCCTGGGCGGCGCCATGATCACGCCGGCACAATTCACCTCCGCCGATGCGGGGCTCGCTTATGGGGTGTTCGGGTTCGTGGCGGCCGTCCTCGGCGGCTTCGGCAGCCTGCCCGGCGCGCTTCTCGGCGGATTGCTGCTCGGGATCGTCAATGCCCTCGTCGGCCGCTATGTCTCGTCCAGCTATCAGACCGTGATCTCTTTCGCGATCCTTCTGGCGTTGCTGGCGGTCCGTCCGCAAGGCCTGATCGGCAGCCAATGGGAAGAGTCGCACTAGCCTCCGGCGACGCTTAACATGGCAAGGATCGTCCTTCCATGTTCCGCCGGTCCGTGGGATGATGATCGCAAGCAAGGGAGAAGCACATGATCGTCGACACCCACGTCCATGTGGTTTCGGATGACCGCGCGGCCTATCCGCAAGTGTCGGACGGCGCGCATGGTGCCGGCGCGCCTTCGGTGCGCGACATCGGTCAGCCCGAGTGGCCGCCGCTTACGGGAGAGCAGCTGGTCGCGATGATGGACCAATGCGGCATCGACCGCGCGCTCCTGGTACAGACCTATTTCACCTATCATTTCGACAATCGCTACATGGTGGATTGCGCGCGCCGCTGGCCCGACCGGTTTCAAAGCGTGTGCGTCATCGACCAGCTCGCGCCCGACGCCGCCGATGTGTTGAGCGACCTGGTCGAAAATCACGGGGTCCGCGGCTTGCGGATGATGGGCGCGCGCGGCCCCCGATCGCTCAAGGATCCGCGCAGCTTCCCGCTGTGGGAAAGGGCGCAGCGTCTTGGCATCCCGATCTGCATTGGCGCCAGGATCGAGGAGCTGGCGGATGTCCGGGTGCCGCTCGAACGCTACCCATCGGTGCCCGTCGCGCTCGAGCATGTGTGGGGCATCAAGGTCGGCGATCCGCCTTATGACGGGCTCAAAATCCTGTGGGAAATGGCGCAGTTTCCCAACGTGCGGCTCAAGACCGCGCCCAACAACTCGCACGCCGCCCGCGACGGCGCGGGGAGCCCGCGCGAATTCTTCGGCAAGCTCGTCGATACGTTCGGCGCCAGACGCATCATGTGGGGATCGAACTATCCCGCGCATTGGCATCACTATGGCGACATGAAGGAACGGCTTGCCATCATGCAGGACGATTTCGCGTTCCTGACGGCCGAGGAACGCGCCTCGATCTTCGGCGAAGCGGCGCTCTCGCTGTGGCCGAGGCTGCGGGGGAACTAGGGATGCGCACGTCCGAAGTCACCGTCAGGGTCGGCGGCGGCGCCATGCCTCTGTTCATCGCCGCGCCCGACGCGCCCGGCCCGCATCCGGCGGTCCTCGTTGCCCATCATCGTACCGGGGTCGATGAATTCACGCGCGATGTGTGCGAACGCTGTGCCGGAATCGGCGTCGTCGCGGTCGCGCCCAATTTTTATCACCGACGGCCCGCCGGCGAAGACCCGGTCGCCTCGATGAAGGAATTGAAGGACGGTGAACTCGTCGACGATATCAATGCGGCGGTGAGGTTCCTGGTCTCACTGCCCCACGTGAAGAAGGATGCGATCGGCACCGTCGGTCACTGTCTGGGCGGACGGACATCCTATCTCGGCCTGGTCTGGAACCCGATCTTCAAGGCGGCGATCCTGCTCTACCACGGCAACATCTTCGAATCGCGCGGCGAGGGCATGCCCGCGCCGTTCGAGCTCACGAGCAATATCCGCTGCCCGATCATCGGCTTCTTCGGCAATGATGATCGCAACCCGTCGCCGGAGATGGTGCGGCGCCTGTCGCGTGAATTCGCCCGACGCGGGATCCGTCACGTCTTCCATCACTATGACGGCGCAGGACACGCCTTCCAGGACCACACGTCGAGGCACAATTATCGCGAGGCCGCGGCGGTCGATGCGTGGCCCAAGATGCTGGCCTTCCTCGATTCGGCGTTGTGCCGCGGCGACATGTTCGCCGCCGCAGCTCACTCGGAGGGCGTATAGGCGGAGGCCGAACCATTGCCGCTTCTCTTGCGCACGGCAACGGCCGCTTCACCCGAAGCGGATCTGCGCTCGGGCGGGTTGATCAGCATATCAAGCGAGCGGTGAAGCTCCTTGAGCCGGTCCGGACCGAGCTCGGCCGCCAGCTCTTCGTATATGCGCTGTGACGCGCGCATGACCGGGACGACGGCGGCGCGGCCGCGCTTGGTGATCGACACGATCACCCGCCGCGCATCGGTGTCGACCTTCGACCGGCGCAGGATGCCTTTCGCATGGAGCCGCGGGACAATGCGGGAAAGGCTTGCCGGATGAATGCTGGTCTGCTCCGCAAGCTCGCTCATTTCAAGCTCGCCGGCTTCTGCCAGAACGCGCAGAATGCGTCCCTGCTGATCCGTGAGACGCTGCTTTCGCAGATAGGGACGGAACCGCCGCATCACCGCGTCGCGGGCCCGAAGCAGCTGCATCGGCAGCGGTGACTCGAGCGGGGATTTTGCGATGAGATTGGGCGCGCCCTTGGGACGAGGTCGTCTGGCCAAAACGTGCTGATGGTAAAAGTTGCTGAGGCATGAACTATGGCAGACGCGGAACGCCGGCGCGACCCCGAAAATTTTCGCGGCCTCTCCCCGGGCTTGTCGTCGCTATCTCATCCTTCGCGCACATGCGTGTGAAGATGGCGGTGACCGGCCTCGGGCCCGTGGGCGTGCGTTCGGCTTTCAAGCGCGACCGGGACCGTGACGAGCCGGCCGTGGCGAACGCCGCGTTCCGCGATGACATGGTCGCCAAGCTGCCGCACGTCCTTGGTCTTACCCTGCAGCACCGTCACCTCCATGCAGCTCTCATGGTCGAGATGGACATGCATGGCGGCAAGCGACAGGTCATGATGGTCATGAAAGAGGCGCGTCAACCGCTTCGACAAGTCCCGCGATTCATGGTCATAGACATAGACGAGCGCGGCCACGCAATCGCGCGACGACGCCGTCTCCTCCGACATCTGTTGCAAGCCGGCCCGCGCCAGGTCGCGGATCGCCTCGGATCGGTTCTGGTAGCCGCGCGCGGAGATCATCCGGTCAACTTCCGCAATGAGCTCGTCGTCAAGAACGATGGTGATCCGTTGCATCAGGGGCTGCCTTTCGCGTGTCCGTGGCATCGCGGTCGCTCGACCGTCCGCCGGTCGACATTATGGCGGTTTGAAACTCGCCCTGCATCCCGACTCGGGCCGACCGGACCCGGCGCGACAACCCCTTCAGCAACGCGTCGTAATCCGTCACGCGCTGCAGCTCTTCGAGGATTTGCGGGAGCCGCTCTTTGAGCTGCTGTTTCACGTCTTCGCTTGTGGCGAAGCCCGGCGGCAGTGCACGGCGAAGAGTCGCATAGGTCCGGCTCGACTGGGCCCATTCGACCAGAAGCTCCACCCACGTATAGACGGTGATCCCGAGCGTGACGTGGACCGATGCGGTGTCGGATGTGGTCGTCGAATGCACATACCCTCGCGGAAGATAGAGCAGGTCACCGGGCGCGAGGACGAGTTCCAGCAGCGGGACG
>DATJLY010000498.1:0-11488 GCA_035509095.1 Allostellaceae bacterium
GCGCCACGCGCTGCTTCTCGCCGCCGCTGAGATCGGCGGGCCGTCGCGACAGCAGGTGGCCGATCCCCAACAATTCGACAATCGTAGCGAAATCGACCGCCCCTTCGGCCCCACGCCGGCGCCCATAGGTCAGATTGCCGCGCACCGAAAAATGGGGAAACAGCAGCCCTTCCTGGAAGACATAGCCGACGCGCCGGCGCTCCGGCGCAAGATCGACGCCGCGATCGGAATCGAACAGCACCGTCTCGTCGACGACGATGCGTCCGCGATCGGGCTTCAGCAGCCCGGCAAAGGCGCTGACCAGGCTGGTCTTGCCCGCACCGGAACGGCCATAAAGTGCCGTTATGCCAGTGGTTTGAGAGGTGAAGTGTGCGTCTAAGGTGAAGGAGCCCAGCCGCTTCTCGACGGCAACTTCGATCATGCGCCCTGGGCCTTCACGAGGCGTTCGAGGCCCCGCTCCAAATCGGCGACAAGGTCGTCCAGGTCTTCGAGCCCGGCATGAATCCGGAGCGTCGGCCCCGCGGTCCATGGCACCGCCGTGCGCAGCCGTTCGGGATGGGTCGGCAGGATCAGGCTCTCGAAGCCGCCCCAGCTCGCGCCCATGCCGAAGAGCTCCATCCCGTCGAGCATCGCGGCGATCGCGGGCGCGCCGAACCGCTTGTGCAGGACCACGCCGAAAAGACCGCTGGCACCGGAAAAATCCCGCTGCCACAGCGCGTGATCGGGATGATCGGGAAGTCCGGGATGCAGCACCTCGGCCACTTCCGGTCGCCGCGCCAGCCAATTCGCAAGCGCCAGCCCTTGCGCTTGATGCTGGCGCAGCCGCACGCCCGCGGTGCGCAAGCCGCGCAGCGCGAAGTAGCAATCGTCCGGCGCGGCGTGGTTGCCAAGCTGGGTCGCCTGTAGGCGTACCGGCAGGAAGCTCTCTTCGGTGCAGACCGCGACCCCCATCATCGCGTCGGAGTGCCCGACCACATATTTCGTCGCCGACAGCACCGACACGTCGACGCCGAGCGCCAGCGGCTTGAAGTAAAGAGGGGCGGCCCACGTGTTGTCGATCACGGTGCGGATGCCGCGCGCCTTTGCCGCGTGAACGATCGCCGGCACGTCCTGCACCTCGAAGGTGAGCGAGCCCGGGCTCTCCATGTAGATGAGCCGGGTTTCGGCGCGAAGGAGCGAAGCGATGCCGGCGCCGATGCGAGGATCATAGAACTCGGCGACAACCCCGAACCGGGACAGGAACCCGGTGCAGAAAGCGCGCACGGGCCCATAGACGGAATCGGTCACGAGCACATGGTCGCCCGCTTTGACGAAAGCGAGGATCGCGGCAAAGCACGCGGCCGCGCCCGAGCAGAAGGCGACCGCGCGATGCCCGCCTTCGACCGCGGCGACCGCCTCTTCGAGCGCGAAGGTGGTGGGCGTACCGTGGCGCCCATAGGTCACCTGATTGTAGCGGCTGCGCGCCCCGTCCTCGAGCGCCGCCACGGTCGGGAACAGCACCGTCGAGGCGTGATAGACCGGCGGGTTGACGATACCGAAATTCTGCTCCGGCGCGCGCCCGGCATGGGCGAGCAATGTATCGATCTTGCGGGACTTGCTGCGCATCAGGGCGGCGCCTCGTGAACTTTCGTGGGCTGTCATCTTGCTATGGGCAGGCGCGCGGCGAAAGCCCCGGAACGGCGGGATTATCGGCTGCGTCAAACTCGCGCTTCGCGCCCAAATCAATCCGCCCCGATGCGACAGGGTGCTGTGCGCCGCGTGCCGCCAAAAATCGGGATCGCGCGATGCGAGCGACCCGGTATGATGCGGCCGGTCGCGCGCGGGGAGAAAAATATGGCACAGGCCAGGATCCTTGGCTTGACGATGCTGGCGACGGCGGTTCTGGCGTCGCCGGCCTGGGCCGGTCCGACGCTCGATGCGGTGAAAAGCAGGGGCTATGTCACGTGCGCCGTGAACACGGGCCTCGCCGGCTTCTCGATGGCCGACAAGCAAGGTCATTATTCCGGCCTCGATGTCGATGTGTGCCGCGCCATCGCGGCGGCCGTGTTCGGCAATTCGGAGAAGACGAAGTTCGTACCGGCGACGGCGGAACAGCGCTTCACCCTGCTGCAGTCGGGCGAGGTCGACGTGCTCACGCGCAACACCACCTGGACCCTTACGCGCGACACCCAGCTCGGCATGAGCTTCGGGCCGCCCAATTACTATGACGGGCAAGGCTTCATGGTGGCGAAGAAATCGGGCGTCACCAGCGCCAAGCAGCTCGACGGCGCCACGGTCTGCGTGCAGCCGGGCACCACGACCGAGCTCAACCTCGCCGACTATTTCCGCACCAACAAGATGACGGTGAAGCCGCTCGTCATCGAAAAGCTCGACGAGGTCGAGAACGCGTTTTTCTCCGGCCGGTGCGATGCCTATACGACGGACCGCTCGGGGCTCGCCTCGACGCGGGCGGCGAGGGCGCCCAATCCCGATGACTATATCATCCTGCCCGAGGTGATCTCGAAGGAGCCGCTGGCGCCCGCGGTCCGTCATGGCGACGACGAATGGTTCGATATCCTCAAATGGTGCGTCTTCGGCATGATCGACGCCGAGGAAAAGGGCATCACGTCAAAGAACGTGGACGACGAGCTCAAAAGCGACGATCCCGAGGTGAAGCGGATGCTCGGCGTGACGCCGGGGATGGGCCAGGCGCTCCATCTCGACGAGAAATGGCTCTACAACATCGTGAAGCAGGTTGGGAATTACGGTGAATCGTTCGACCGTAACGTCGGCAAGGATTCGCCGCTGAAGCTCGCGCGCGGCCTCAACGAGCTTTGGACCAAGGGCGGCATCATGTACGGCATGCCGATCCGCTGAGCCTCGGCGCGACCGACATGGGGGGTAGAGTGGCGGTGCGGGCGCTGCTGGCGCAGGCGGCCCTCGTTGCCGCGGTGGTGGCCGGCGGCGCCTATCTCGTCCACAACACGCTGGATCACCTGGCGAGCGAGGGCATCGCCACCGGCTTTGACTATCTCGGCCGCGAGGCGTCGTTCGAGATCGGCCAATCGCTCATCCCCTATTCGCCGTCCTCGAGCTATGGCCGTGCGCTCCTCGTGGGGCTCCTCAACACGCTTCTGGTGTCGGCGCTCGGCATCGTGCTGGCAACGGTGCTGGGGACGGCCGTCGGCATCGCACGGCTCTCGCGCAACTGGATCGTGGCGAAGCTCGCGCTCGTCTATGTCGAGGCGCTGCGCAACGTGCCGCTGCTGCTGCAGCTCATCGTGTGGTGGGATCTGCTGCGGGTGAGCGCGCCGCCGCCGCGCGCGGCGTGGCAGCCTTTGCCCGGGGTCTATGTCTCGGTTCGGGGCATCGTCCTGCCGGTGCCGGTCTGGCATTGGGGCGCGCTGCCGCATTGGGATTGGCCGGCGCTGCACGGCTTCAATTTCACCGGCGGCATCACGCTCACGCCCGAGTTCGCGGCGCTTTTGATCGGCCTTACGGTCTACACTGCTGCCTTCATCGCCGAGATCGTGCGCAGCGGCATCGAGGGCGTCCCCGCGGGCCAGGCCGAGGCGGCGGCGGCGCTGGGCCTGCGGCGCGGGCAGGTCCTGCGCCTCGTCGTGCTGCCCCAGGCGCTGCGCATCATCGTGCCGCCGCTTGCGAGCGAGTACCTGGCGCTCACCAAGAACAGCTCGCTTGCGATCGCGATCGGCTATCCCGAACTCATGTCGATCACCAACACCACGCTCAACCAGACGGGTCAGGCGATCGAGGCGATCGCGTTGATGATGGCGATCTATCTCGCGGTGAGCCTCGCCACCTCGCTTGCCATGAACTGGTACAACCGCCGTGTCGCGCTCGCGGGCGAGTGACGGCATGCGCTGGCTGCGCGCGAACCTGTTCAGCGGATGGGCCAGCAGCCTCGTCACGCTGGGCGCGCTTTATCTCGTCGCGCGCGCCCTGTGGGCGCTCGTCGAATGGGGCCTCGTCGACGCGGTGTGGCACGCGCCCAACGGCCGCGCCTGTATCGCGGCGAGCGATGGGAAGGGTGCGTGCTGGGCCTTCATCGGCCAATGGGCGCGCTTCATCCTGTTTGGCCGCTATCCTTATGCCGAGCAGTGGCGGCCGCTTCTCGTGGTGCTGATCTTCGGGGCGCTTCTCGCGGCGAGCTGCGTCCGGCGGCTCGATGGCCGCCCGATCATGCTGTTGTGGGCCGGCGGGTTCGTCGTCGATTTCGTGCTGATGCTGGGCGGCGCGTTCGGACTTCCCGTCGTCTCGACGGATCTTTGGAGCGGGCTGCCGCTCACACTGATCCTTGCGGTCGTGGGGCTTGCCGCGGCGTTTCCGTTGGCGCTTCTCCTGGCGCTCGGACGACGGTCGGCGCTGCCGGCGGTGCGGGCCCTGTCGGTCGCCTATATCGAGCTCGTCCGCGGCGTGCCGCTCATCACCGTGCTGTTCATGGCGTCGGTGATGGTGCCGCTGTTCCTTCCCGACGACGTCACCATCAACAAGCTGCTGCGCGCGCAAGCGGGCTTCGTGCTGTTTTATGCGGCCTATCTTGCCGAGGTGGTGCGCGGGGGATTGCAGGCGATCCCCTTGGGGCAGTACGAGGCGGCGGACGCGCTGGGCCTCGGCTATTGGCGCAAGATGCGGCTCGTGATCCTGCCGCAGGCGCTGGTGATCGCGATCCCGGCGCTCGTCAATATCTTCATCGCCGGGTTCAAGGACACGACGCTGGTCACCATCATCGGGCTCTTCGACCTCATCTCGACCGCGTCGAACGCCATCACCGATCCCGAATGGCGGGGCTTCTATGTCGAGGCCTATGGCTTCATCGCGGTGATCTATTTCGGCTTCTGCTTCTTCATGTCGCGCTATGGCCGGATGCTCGAGAAGAGCCTCGCGCGGAGCCGGCGATGATCGAATTGAGCCATGTCCACAAGAAGTACGGCGATTTCGAGGCGCTGAAGGATGTGAGCCTTACGGTCGAACGCGGCCAGAAAGTGGTGGTGTGCGGCCCGTCGGGGTCGGGCAAATCGACCATGATCCGCTGCATCAACGGGCTCGAGCAGCATCAATCGGGGCGGATCGTGGTCGACGGCAAAATCCTGACCGGCGATCCCAAGCAGATCGAGGCGATCCGCCGCGAGGTCGGCATGGTGTTTCAGCAGTTCAACCTGTTCCCGCACCTGACGGTGCTGGAGAACCTGACCCTCGCGCCGATCTGGGTCCGCCGCATGAAGCGGGCCGAGGCCGAAGACCTCGCGCGTCAGCTCTTGGAGCGCGTGCGCATCCCCGAACAGGCCGACAAATATCCGGGTGAGCTGTCAGGCGGTCAGCAGCAGCGCGTCGCCATCGCGCGCTCGCTTTGCATGCGCCCGCAAGTGATGCTGTTCGACGAGCCGACCTCGGCGCTCGATCCCGAGATGATCAAGGAGGTGCTCGACGTGATGGTGGAGCTGGCGCGCGACGGGATGACGATGATCTGCGTCACCCACGAGATGGGCTTCGCCCGCACCGTCGCCGACACCATGGTCTTCATGGATGAAGGCCGCATCGTCGAGCAGGCGCCGCCCGAGCGGTTCTTCGCCGCGCCGGAAAGCGAGCGGGCAAGGCTGTTCCTGAGCCGCATCCTGTCGCATTAGCTGGGTACTCTTGCTGTCTTGGCCGGGCTTGTCCCGGCCATCCACGATTTGATGCTGCGCGAACGAAACCGTGGATGCCCGGCACGAGGCCGGGCATGACGACGTTATGAGGATGGGCCTACTTGCTGCCGGTCGCGATCGGCGTGTCGCCTTCGAGGCCCCATTCGGACCACGAGCCGTCATAGACGGCGGCTTCCTTCCAGCCGGCGAGGTGCAGCGCGAAGGCAACCACACAGGCGCTGACGCCGGAGCCGCAGCTCGCCACGACGTCGCCGTCTGGCGTGAGCCCCGCCACGCGCAGGCGCGCCTCGAGTGCGGCGGGCGGCAGGAACGTGCCGTCCTTGGGATCGTTCAGTTGCTCCCACGGCAGGTTGACGGCGCCCGGGATATGACCCGCGCGCAGGCCCGGACGCGGCTCGGGCGCCGAACCGGCAAAGCGGGGGGCGGAGCGCGCATCGACGACCTGCTCGCGCCGCGACGAGAGATTGGCAAGAAGCTGCGCCTTGTCGCGCACCATCGCCGGCGAAAAATGCGGCGTGAAGGGGCGCCGAGGCGGGTGCGGCACAACATCGGTAACGGGCCGGCCTTCGGTGCGCCATTTGCGCAAGCTGCCATCGAGGACGGCGACATCGGGATGGCCCATGATGCGCAGCATCCACCACGCCCGCGTCGCGGCGATGCCGGCGCCGTCATAGATCACGATCTTCTGGCCGTCGCCGATGCCGAGCGCGCCCATCATGCGCGCGAACGTCTCCGGCTGCGGCAGCATGTGGGGCAGGGGGTTGGCGTGGTCGGCGATCGCGTCCACGTCGAAGAACACGGCGCCCGGGATGTGCGCGCGCGCATAGTCCTCGGCGGCCGTGGGCATGATCCCCGGCAGCTTGAACGAGGCATCGACGATCGTGATGCCGGGATCGCTCAGATGCGCCGCAAGCCATTCGGTCGATACGAGCGCTTCGCGATGCGGCGCCATGGCTCTATTCCGCCTTGAAGTCGCCACGCGCATAGGCCCGGTCATAGCGGCCGGTGCCGTCGAGCTGCCCATCGCCGACGTATTGGAACTCCCACCAGTTGCTGTCGCGGTCGAGGAAATAGAACGAGTAGGTGCCGTGATGCGTGGTGATGCGCGAGATGCGCTGCAGCTCGTATTTGTCTTTGAGCTCATGCGCCAGCGCGAAGGCCCTGTCGACGGCCTCTTTCGATTCGAGGTCGAGGCCCCAATGATTGAGGCGGCTGATGCCTTGTGCCCGCTCGCCGCGCTCGATGCACACGATCACGCAATAGCCGCCCTTCCTCAGCAACACGCCATTCTCGGTATGCTGCACAACGTCGAGGCCGAGGAAATCCTCGTAAAAAGGCCGCGATTTCTCGAGGCTGCGGCATTGGATCGTACCGTGCGAGAGAATCCGCGTCCGGTTGAGCGGCTCGCGGACATCCGTCGCGGTGTCGGGCATCCTCGTCCTCCTTAAAGCCATTTCGGCGCTGGCAGCTTGTGCTCGCGCAGGAATTCGGGATTGAACAGCTTCGATTGATAGCGCGTGCCATAGTCGGCAAGGATGGTGACGATGGTGTGGCCGGGTCCCAGCTCCTTCGCCGCTTTGATCGCGCCGAGGAGATTGATCCCGGTCGACCCGCCCAGGATCAGCCCTTCCTCTTGCACCAGGTCGAACAGGACCGGCAGCATTTCCTCGTCGGTGACCTGGAACCAGCCATCGATCGGCGCGCCTTCGAGGTTCTTGGTGATGCGGCCCTGGCCGATCCCCTCGGTGATCGAGTTGCCCTCGGCCTTCAATTCGCCGCGCGCGTAATAGCTATAGATCGCCGAGCCCATCGGGTCCGCGAGATAGATCTTGCAGGCCGGCTTGCGCTCTTTGAGCGCCATGGCGGTTCCCGCGAGCGTGCCGCCGGTCCCGACCGACGCGACGAAGGCGTCGACCGTGCCGTTGGTATCGTCCCAGATTTCGGGTCCCGTCGTTTCGTAATGCGCGCGGCGGTTGGCGAGATTGTCGAACTGATTGGCCCAGATCGCGCCGTTCGGCTCCTTGGCCGCGACCTCGCCCGCAAGCTTCTCGGAATAGCGGACATAGTTCATCGGGTTCGCATAAGGCACCGCCGGCACGAGCCGCAAATCCGCGCCGCAGAGGCGCAGCATGTCCTTCTTTTCCTGGCTTTGCGTCTCGGGCATCACGATGACACTGCGATATCCGAGCGCATTCCCGACGAGCGCGAGGCCGATGCCGGTATTGCCGGCGGTGCCTTCGACGATGACGCCGCCCGGTCGCAGCAATCCGCGCTCCTCGGCGTCCTTCACGATGAAGAGCGCCGCGCGGTCCTTCACCGAGCCGCCGGGATTGAGGAACTCGGCCTTGCCGAGGATGGTGCAGCCGGTCTCTTCCGAGGCGCGGCGCATGCGGATGAGCGGCGTCTTGCCGACAGTGTCGATGAACCCGGTCCTGATCGTCATGGCCCGACTATAGGGATGGAGCCGGGCCGATCAAGGCGTCAGCACGACTCTTGCGTAGCGCGGCGAATGCGGGCGATCATTGGGCCCGTGCCCACTGTCCTGAGCCTCCAGCGCCTTTCCAAGAGCTTCGGCGCCCTCAAAGTCATCGACGACCTCTCGCTCGAGGTGGCCGAAGGGGAGGCGCTTGGCATCATCGGCCCGAACGGCGCCGGCAAGACCACGCTCTTCAACCTCGTCGCGGGCGAGCTGCGCCCCGATGCCGGCACCATCCATTTCGCGGGAAGCGACATCACGTCGCTGTCGATGCATGCGCGCTGCCGGCGCGGCATCGGCCGCACCTATCAGATCCCGCATCCCTTCTCGGGCATGACGGTGTTCGAGAATCTGCTGGTGGCGGCGGCCTTCGGCACCGGCCGCGCGGAATCCGCCTGCTATGCCTCCTGCGTCGACATTCTCGAACGCACCGGGCTCGCGGGAAAAGCGAACCGGCCCTCGGGCAGCCTGACCCTGTTGGAGCGCAAGCGGCTCGAGCTGGCGCGCGCGCTTGCGGTCGAGCCCAAGCTTCTGCTGCTCGACGAGATCGCCGGCGGCCTCACCGAAAGCGAGTGTACATCGCTCATCGAGACGATCCGCGATCTCCACCGCTCGGGCGTCTCGATCGTGTGGATCGAGCATGTCGTGCATGCGCTGCTGGCGGCGGTCGAGCGGCTCGTCGTGCTGAATTTCGGCCAGCGCATCGCCGAGGGCGATCCCGCCGAGGTGATCCGTGGGCGCGCGGTTCAGGAAGTCTATATGGGGCTCGAGCAGGAATGAGCCTGCTCGAGATTTCCGGCCTCGCCGCATTCTATGGCGATTTCCAGGCCTTGTTCGGCGTCGATCTCCGGGTCGAGGTGGGCGAGACGGTCGCCATCATCGGTGCCAATGGCGCCGGCAAGTCGACGTTGCTGCGCACCGTCACCGGCCTGCTCCCGGCGCGCCCGGACGCGATCCGCTTCGAGGGCCAGCCGATCGGGTCCGAGGCCCCCAACCGCATCATCGCCCGCGGCATCGCCATGACGCCCGAAGGGCGGCGGCTCTTTCCCTCGCTCACGGTCGAGGAGAATTTGCTCATGGGCGCGCAATGCGGCCGGCGCGGCAGATGGGACCTCGAACGCGTCATCGCGCTCTTCCCGATGCTGGGCGCGCGGCGGGCGACCGGCGCGACGGCGCTATCGGGCGGCCAGCAGCAGATGGTGGCGATCGGCCGCGCGCTGATGGCGAACCCGGTGCTTCTTCTCTGCGACGAGATCAGCCTCGGGCTCGCGCCCGTGGTGATCCGCGACCTGTACGCGGCACTTGCCGGCATCCGCGCCGAAGGCACCACGATCGTGGTGGTGGAGCAGGACGTGAACCGCGCGCTGTCGCTTGCCGACCGCGTCTATTGCCTTCAGGAAGGGCGGGTGACGCTCGAGGGCAGGCCCGCAGACCTGACGCGCGAGCGCATCCGCCTCGCCTATTTCGGCGCCTGACATGATCGAATGGCTCAACATCGTGCTCCAAGGCGCGCTGTTGGGCGGGCTTTATGCCCTCTTCGCGGCCGGCCTCTCGCTCATGTTCGGCGTCATGCGCATCGTCAACATCGCGCACGGCGATTTGATCGTGCTCGCGGCCTATATCGCGCTGGTGGTGGTGCGGTGGTCGGGCTTCGGCGCGCTCGAGAGCCTGCCGGTGGTGGCGGTCCTCATGTTCGCGCTGGGATACGCGTTGCAGCGCGGGCTCCTCAATTTCACGCTGGGCGCCGACGTGCTGCCGCCGCTGCTCGTGACCTTCGGCCTTTCCGTCATCATCGAGAACGGGCTTCAGGAGATTTTCAGCGCCGATCCGCAGCGGCTCCAGGCCGGGCGGCTCGACATCGCGAGCCTGTCGCTCGGCGGCGGGCTCGCGGTCGGCTGGCTCGAAGTGATCGTGTTCGCGACCGCGGTCGTGGTGATTGCGGCGCTCGAGGCGCTGCTGTACCGGACCGCGATCGGCC
Organism: Allostellaceae bacterium; assembly: GCA_035509095.1. Taxonomy (GTDB): domain Bacteria; phylum Pseudomonadota; class Alphaproteobacteria; order ATCC43930; family CGMCC-115725; genus DATJLY01. Next base: position 10,100 of record DATJLY010000498.1, read on the forward strand.
GCGCCTTCCGCGCGACGTCGGACGACGCCGACACGGCGCGGCTATACGGCGTCGACACGCGCCACGTCTTCGCGCTCGCCACCGCGATCAGCCTTGCCGTCGTGTCCGTGGCGGGCGTGCTGCTCGCGATCCGCACCACGTTCGAGCCCTCGATCGGGCCGGCGCGGCTCATCTATGCCTTCGAGGCGGTGATCATCGGCGGGCTGGGCAGCCTTTGGGGCACGCTCGTGGGCGGCGTGATCCTGGGGGTCGCGCAGTCGATCGGCATCGTGCTCAATCCGGCCTGGGATTTGCTCGCGGGCCATGTCGTGTTCCTGCTCGTGCTGGTGCTGCGCCCGCGCGGGCTCTTCCCGAAGACCGCGGACTGAGCGCCGATGGCCTCCTTCCGCATCGAGCGCCTGACGCGGGCGAGCCGGATCGGGGTCGCGCTCATCGCCGCGGCGATCGCGGTGCTGGCGAGCCTGCCGCTTTGGGCCGGCAGCGGCACCATCCGTCTCGCGGTCGAGATATTCTATTACCTGGCGCTCGCCGAATGCTGGAACCTGCTGGCGGGCTATGCCGGATTGGTATCGATCGGGCAGCAGGCCTTCGTGGGATTCGGCGGCTATGTGCTGGCGTTCCTCACCATCCTGCTGGGCGTGCCGCCGCTGGTGGCGCTCGCCGTGGCGGGACCGGCGGCGGCGATCGTGGCGGTGCCGACGGCGCTGTTGCTGTTCCGGCTGCGCGGCGCCTATTTCGCGATCGGGACGTGGGTCGCGGCCGAAGTGTTCCGGCTCATCGCGCTCCAGATCTTCTCGCTGGGCGGCGGCACCGGGATCAGCCTGCCGGTCTCGGTGGTGCTGGCGATAAGCGACAGCCGCGCCGTGCGCGACCTGATCTTCTATTACATCGGGCTCGCGGTGGGGCTTGGCGGCATTCTCATGGTGTTCTTCTGGCTGCGCTCGCGTCAGGGCCTTGCCCTGACCGCGATCCGCGACAGCGAGACCGCGGCCGCGAGCGTCGGCATCGACAAGGAGCGCTCGAAGCTCGCGGTCTATGTGATCGCCGCGGCGCTCACCGGATTCGTGGGCGCATTGGCCTATCTCGAGAAGGTGCGCATCTCGCCCGACGCCGCCTTCAGCGTCGTCGACTGGTCGGCCGACGTGATCTTCATCGTGGTGATCGGCGGCATCGGCAGCATCGAAGGTCCGATCCTCGGCACCGTCATCTTCTTCGTGCTGCGCGGGCTCCTCGCCGATTATGGCGTGGCCTATTTGATCCTGCTGGGCCTCGTCGCGGTGGTGGTGATGCTGCTGGCGCCGCGCGGGTTGTGGGGGATCGCGGAGAAATTCGACATCCACCTGTTCCCGGTGCAGCGCCGCCTGCGCTTCACCGAAGCCGGTTCCGCGA
>DATJLY010000499.1:0-7298 GCA_035509095.1 Allostellaceae bacterium
CGCGCGCCTTGGCGTCATCCGCTTCGCCGATCTGCCGGCCCGGCTTGCCGCCGGCGGACCCACCCGCTTCCGGCTTGCCGGCGTGCCGATCGCACGGCGCGAGCGCAATTCCCAGCGCGGCAGCCGCTTTGCCTTCGTCCAAATGTCCGACACGAGCGGCGTCTATGAAGTGATGGCGTTTTCCGAGGTGCTGGCGCAAAGCCGCGCGCTGCTCGACGAGGGCGTGCCTCTCGTCGTCACGGTCGATGTTCGCACCGATGATGAGAGCCTGCGCCTTTCGGCGCAGAAATTCGAGCGTCTCGACCGGCTTGCGAACGACGCCGCGGCGGGTCTCAAGATCGTGCTCGGCGAAGGCGACGCGCTGGGGCCGCTGAAGACATTGATGCTGCGCGAGAGCGGCGGGCGCGGGCGGGTCAGCGTCGTGGTCCCGGTGGCGCAGACGCGCGAGGTGGAAATCACGCTGCCCGGCGGATTCAAGATCGGACCCGATATACTCATGGCGGTCCGCGCCTTGCCGGGCATACTCGAAGTGCAAGACTTCTAAAGTCGCGTTGGCCCACACAAAAGCGATTCAGGACGGCTCGCGTTCGAGCCTGTTAACTTCTTTCCGATTTGCGGCATGAATGAATTGCGCTAGGCTTCTTCTAAGCGTTTCATTAACGCTCGCGCGGGGGCGCCAAAGCCCGAGGGAGATACATAAAAATGGCTGGATTGAGTGGGGCGCAGACGCGCCCGGGCTGGGCGCTTGACCCTGATTTGGGACCCGTCGAAATCCAGGTGCGCCGACGCCGGTGGCGCGTGCTGCGCGCCGCCTTGCCCCCGGGACCGGGCCTTGATCCGATCCCCGGATGGGTCAAGGGCCCCGATCAATTCATCGAATGGCTTACCCACCGCCTCAATCCTGCCGCGGTTCGGAGTTATTTTAATGATCTCGAATTGATCGCCAAGCAGACTTGCGATCTCGAGCTGCTTCGCCTCGCGCGGCATTATAAATCGGGGCGCTGAACGTTCTCCCTTGGCCGGGGGCTTGAGCGTTGAGTGAAATCCCTCGTATAAGAGTGTGGTGCTTCGGCCACGGGCAGGAACGATCTTGGAAACTCGGAGAGTCTTCCGTCAGGCGAAATTTTCGGTCGGGCAGATCGTCCGCCACCGTCTCTTTGCGTTTCGCGGCGTGATCTTCGACGTTGATCCGGTGTTCAGCAATTCCGAGGAATGGTACCAGTCGATCCCGGCGGAACGCCGCCCTTCGAAGGACCAGCCATTCTATCATTTGCTAGCACAGAACGCCCAGGGCGGCCCGTACGAGGCCTATGTGTCCGAGCAGAACCTCGTCATCGACGAGGAGAACGGGCCGATCCGGCATCCGATGATCGACTCGATGTTCGAGCGCCACGCAGGCAACCGCTACGTGCTGCGCAGCAGCCGGATGCAGTGACGCGCCGCGCGCCTCGAAGCCGCCGCGACGGCCTCACCCTCACCGCCCGGAACCGAACGGTCATATGGCAAAGCGCGCACTGATCACGGGCATTACGGGCCAGGACGGGGCCTATCTCGCCGAATTGCTCCTCGCCAAGGGCTATGACGTGCATGGGGTGATGCGGCGGGCGAGCCTCTTCAACACCGACCGCATCGACCATCTTTACCACGATCCGCACGTCTCGGGGGCGCGCCTGGCGCTCCATCACGGGGACCTGGGCGACGGCGCGTCGCTGCGCCAGCTCTTGGGAGAGATCGATCCGGACGAAATCTACAATCTTGGCGCGCAAAGCCACGTCAAGGTCTCGTTCGAGATGCCAGAATACACCGCCGACGTCGTCGCGCTGGGCACGTTGCGGCTCTTGGAGGCGCTGCGCGACCACACGGCGCGGACGGGCCGCGCCGTCCGCTATTATCAAGCCGGCTCGTCCGAGATGTTCGGCGCCTCGCCGCCGCCGCAAAGCGAGCGCACGCCGTTCTATCCGCGCAGCCCCTATGCCGCGAGCAAGGTCGCGGCGCATTGGTATGCCGTGAACCACCGCGAGGCCTATGGCCTCTTCATCTGCAACGGCATCCTTTTCAATCACGAGAGCCCGCGCCGGGGCGAGACGTTCGTCACCCGCAAGGTGACCCGCGCCGTCGGGCGCATTGCCGAAGGGCTCCAGGAAAAGCTGTTCCTCGGCAATCTCGACGCGCGGCGCGATTGGGGCTTTGCCGGCGATTATGTCGAGGCGATGTGGCTGATGCTGCAGCAGGACGCGCCCGACGACTATGTCGTCGCCACCGGGCGCTCGGCGAGCGTACGCGAGTTCGTCGAGCTCGCCTTCGCCGAAGCCGGGCTCGATTGGAAGCGGCATGTCGAGTTCGACGAGCGATATCGCCGGCCGACCGAGGTCGACGCGCTCGAGGGCGATGCGTCCAAGGCGCGCCAGAAGCTCAACTGGACGCCGCGCATGAGCCTCGAGGAGCTTGTCCGCTCGATGGTGAGGCACGATATCGGCCTCGCGCGGCGCGAGCGGACCCTCAAGACCGCAGGTTACGACGATCCCGCGCGCGGCCTTGCCGCCGACGGGCGCTGAGACAGAGCAATGACCGAGGCGCCGGTCACATTCCCGCTCGCAGGCCGGAAAGTGTTCGTCGCCGGCCATCGCGGCATGGTGGGAAGCGCGTTGGCGCGCCGCCTTGAACGAGCCGGCTGCGACATCCTTACCGTGCGGCGCGGCGAGGTCGATCTGCGCCGCCAGGCCGAGACCGAGGCCTGGCTCGACAAGGCTCGGCCCGACGCCGTGTTCGTCGCGGCGGCGACGGTCGGCGGCATCCTTGCCAACGACACGCGCCCAGCGGAGTTCCTTTACGACAATCTCATGATCGCCGGCAATGTGATCGACGGCGCGCGCCGCGCCGGCGTGAAGAAGCTCCTGTTCCTCGGTTCCTCCTGCATCTATCCGCGCCTCGCGCCGCAGCCGATGGCGGAAGAGGCGCTGCTGACCGGGCCGCTCGAGCCCACGAACCAGTGGTACGCGATCGCCAAGATCGCGGGCCTCAAGCTCGCCGAAGCCTATCGCCGGCAATGGGGCTGCGATTTCATCTCGGCGCAGCCCACGAACCTTTATGGTCCCGGCGACACGTATGACGCCAATGCGAGCCACGTGATCCCGGCGCTCATTCTCAAGACCCATCGCGCCAAGGCCGCGCGCGAGCCGGTGGTGGAGATCTGGGGCACCGGCACGCCGCGGCGCGAGTTCCTTCACGTCGACGATCTGGCCGACGCGCTGGTCTTTCTGATGGAGCGCTATTCGGGTGACCAGCATGTCAATGTAGGCTGGGGCACCGACGTGACCATCGGCGAGCTGGCGCGCCGCGTCGCCGCGACGGTCGGCTACGCCGGCGGCTTCCGCTATGCGAGCGACAAGCCCGACGGCGCGCCGCAAAAGCTGTTGGATGTGGGCCGGCTGCGGTCGCTCGGCTGGCGGCCGCGGATCGGACTCGACGAAGGACTTGCCGATACCTATCGCTGGTTCGTCGCCCATATTGCCGCCGCCGCATAGCGCGCCCGGCAGGAGTGGCGCGTGTGAAAAGAATCGAGTCCGGCCCGGGGGAACGTGTCGCCAGCCTCGTCGAGCTTGCAGGGATCGCGCTTGTCATCGGCGTGCTGACCGGCGGCGCCGCCGTGCTGTTCCGCGCCTTTGTCGCCGTGATCCACAACCTCTCGTTCCTGGGCACATTCTCGCTCTACTACGATCCGAACCTGCACACGCCGATGGGCTGGCTTGGCCCGTTCGTCATGGCCTCGCCCGTGATCGGCGGGCTGATCGTGACCTACATCATCCGCAAGCAGCCGGAAGACCGGCGCGGACAGGGCGTTTCCGACATTATCGACGCGATCTACTACCGCGAGGGACGGGTTCGCGCGCTCTCGGCCATCATCAAGTCGCTTGCGGCCGGTGTGCAAAGCGGCAGCGGCGGCTCGGTGGGTCGCGAAGCCGCCACCGTGCAAATCGGCGCCGCGCTTGCCTCGCGCATCTCGCGGGTGACGCGCGTCGCGCAATGGCAGCGCATGACGCTCGTCGCCGCGGGCGGCGCCGCAGGCCTGGCCTCGGCCTTCAACGCGCCCTTGGGCTCGATCGCGTTCGCGATCGAGCTGATGATGCCCGAGATCAGCCCCCGCACCTTGCTGCCGGTCACGATCGCGGCGGGCGCCGGGACGTTCGTGACGCGATTCTATTTCGGCCTGCAGCCGACCTTCCTGGTGCAGACCGTCACCGCCTCGCGGCTCCAAGCCTCGAGCCTGGTGGCGCTTTTGCCTTATGTCCCGTTCGGCATCGCGCTGGGCGTCGTCTCGTGGTTCATGATCTGGTGGCTCACCTGGATCGAGAGGCAATTCTCGCGCATTTCGCCGACCCCTTACATCCGGCACGCGATCGGCATGCTGGCGGTCGGACTCCTCGGCTACGTCCTGATGATGACCACAGGCCACTATTATGTGGAGGGCCCGAGCTATGCCGCGCTCCAGGACATTCTCCACGGCCAGATCACGACGGCGGAGTTCTTCCTGCTGCTGTTCGTGGCGAAGCTGGTGGCGACCGGCATCACCATCGGCTCGGGCGGCAGCGGCGGGGTGTTCTCGGCATCGCTGGTGATCGGCGCGACCTTGGGCGGCTCGGTCGGGGCGAGCTGTCTTCTGCTTTGGCCGCAGCTCGACGTGACCTCGCTCGATTTCGCGATCGTCGGCATGGCGGGGCTGCTGGGCGGCACGACCGGAGCCGCCATCACCGCGATCGTGATGGTGTTCGAACTGACCCGCGACTACAACGTGATCGTGCCGATGATCCTGTGCGTAACCCTGGCGATCGCGGTGCGCCGCGCGCTGCTGCCGCATTCGATCTACACGGTGAAGCTCTTCACCAAAGGGCACGAGGTGCCGGACGCGCTTCAGGCCAACATGTTCCGCATCCGGCACGCCGAGACGGTGATGTCGACCGATTTCGAGGTGCGTCCCGCCTCCGCCACGATCGAGGACACGATCGCGTCGCTCGCCGAGACCGGCCGGCCGATGTATCTCTTCGTCGCCGATGGCAGGCGGCTCAAGGGCTATGTCCGGCTCGATCCCGGCTTCAAGCTGTGGCAATCGCGCTCGCCGGGGACCACCTTGGGCGACCTCGCGCGGGCGGACTATCTTTTGACGTTGCCCGACGACACGATGTTCGACGTGATCGGGCGCATGGCGCGCCGCGCCGGCAGCCGGCTTGCCATCGTCGTCCGTCCGGCGCGCGTGCCGCGGGTCGACGACGTGCTGGGCTATGTCGCGCTCGAGACGATGGGCACCGCCGTCATCGACAATGCGCGCGTCTACGCGCCGGCTCCCACGCGGGCCGGCGGCTTCGCGTTCCCCTTCCTGCGCCGCAAGCCCCATTCCGCCCAGTTCTGGCGCCGCGCCCGCGGCGAGCGGCAGGCCAATCCGGAATAGGCGGCGGGATCAGGCCGGATCGCCCGTGTCCGGCGTGTGGCCGGCGGCCTTGATGCCGAAGACCGCGCAGGCCTCGTCATTCTCGGAGATGTCGCCGCTGATGCCGACCGCGCCGATCACGGTGCCGCCGCTGCGGATCAGGACGCCGCCCGGCGCGGGCACGACGCGCCCGTTCGAGGCCGCCATCAATGCCGTAAGGAACAACGGCCCGCTTTGCGCCCGGCGCGCGAATTCACGCCCGCCAAACCCCATGCCGAGCGCGCCCCATGCCTTTCCTTCGGCGATCTGCGGCCGCAGGATGCTGGAATTGTCCTCGCGCTTGAACGCGACGAGATGGCCGCCCGCATCCAGCACGGCAACGGTCAGCGGCTTCAGGTTGCGCGATCGGCCATGCTCCAGCGCCTTGTCGACGATGGTTGAGGCTTCGGCCAGGGTCAGTGCGGACATGCTCCTTTGCTCCTGCGGATGGAATGGACGAAGGGGAAGGCTATCATAGGCGGAGACCAGTGAAGGGAACACCGTGACCATGTCGAAGCTGCGCCTGACGCTCGCCTGTTGGGATTACGACCGCGCCCGGGCGCTTGCCGAGGGCACCGTCGAAGCCGAAGGGATCGACCTCAACGTGCTCGAACTGCCGGTCGAGGAGACGTTCTTCCGCATGCTGCGCCACCGCGAGTTCGACGCGGCAGAGATGTCGCTCTCCTCCTATTGCATCTCGCTGTCGCGCGAGAATCCGCCCTTCATCGCCATTCCGGTCTATCCCTCGCGCCTCTTCCGCCACAACGGCATCTTCATCTCGACCGCAAGCGGGATCAGGGAGCCCAAGGATCTCGCCGGCAAGCGCATCGGCGTGCCGGAATATCAGCTCACCGCGCCGGTGTGGCAGCGCGGCATCCTTCACGACGAATATGGCGTCGATCCGGCAAGCCCCGCTTATTTCACCGGCGGCGAAGAGGAGCCGGGCCGCGAGGAGAAAGTCAGCCTCGACCTGCCGCGGCAATTCCGCGTTCAGCCGATCGGACCGGCCGAGACCTTGTCGGCGATGCTGGCCGAGGGAGAGCTCGATGCCATCACCGCGCCGCGCAATCCCTCGACCTTCACGACCCGTCCCGACCGGGTGAAGCGGCTCTTCGAGAATTACATCGAGGTCGAGCGCGCCTATTTCCGCAAGACCCGCATCTTCCCGATCATGCACACGGTCGTGCTGCGCCGCGATCTCTACCAGGCCCATCCGTGGATCGCGCAATCCCTGACCAAGGCGTTCGTCGAGGCAAAGCGCCGCGCGCAGGCCAATCTCGACATCACCGCCGCGATCAAGACCATGCTGCCGTGGCAAATCGCGCATGTGGAAGAAACGAGGGCCGAGATGGGCGATGATTGGTGGTCTTATGGCATCGAACCGAACCGCCATGTGCTCGACACGTTCCTGCGCTACCACCACGAGCAGGGCCTGTCGCGCCGCCGGCTCGAGATCAAGGATCTGTTCGCGCCCGAGACTTTCGAGGCGTTCAAGATTTGAGGCGCAAGGCTCGCGTCCTTCGACTTCGCTTCGCTCCGCTCAGGATGAGGCAAAGGAAAAGTCCTCATCCTGAGCGAAGCGCCGAAGGCGCGCAGTCGAAGGAGCCATGATGCCCGTCGAACCACAACCGGCCGCGACGGCGGCGACGAACAACGCGTCCTTCGACTTCGCTCCGCTCCGCTCAGGATGAGGCAAACGAAAAGTCCTCATCCTGAGCGGAGCGCCGGAGGCGCGCAGTCGAAGGAGCCATAATGCCCGTTAAACCACCACCGGCGGCGACGGCGGCCACGGACAAACGCGTCCTTCGACTTCGCTTCGCTCCGCTCAGGATGAGGC
>DATJLY010000500.1:0-2251 GCA_035509095.1 Allostellaceae bacterium
TTCATCGCGGGCGGCACTGACCTTCTCGGGCTCATCAAGGACCGCGCAACGCTTCCCGCGCGCCTGCTCGACATCAATGGTCTCCCCGACATGGCGCGGATCGACGCACGCCCGGAGGGCGGGCTGCGCATCGGCGCGTTGGCGCGGATGAGCGACGTGGCCGTGCACCCCGAGGTCCGCAAACGCTTCCCGGTCATCGCCGAGGCGCTGCTCTTCTCAGCCTCCGGCCAGCTGCGCAACATGGCCTCGATCGGCGGCAACATCATGCAGCGGACGCGCTGCGCCTATTTCCGCGATGAAGACGACCTTCCTTGCAACAAGCGACGACCGGGTTCCGGTTGCGCGGCACGCCATGGGCTCAATCGCAATCACGCCATCTTCGGATGGTCCGATGTCTGCGTCGCTACCAACCCGTCGGACTTGGCTGTGGCGTTGGCGGCGCTCGACGCGCTTGTCGTCGTCCGCGGAGCAAGCGGCGAACGGTCGATCCCGTTCACCGAATTCCACCACGTCCCGGGGACCACGCCGGAGACCGAGACCGAGCTGAAACGCGGCGAGTTGATCGTCGCCCTCGAGGTGCCGCCGAGCCCCGAGGGGCGCGCTTCGCACTATCTCAAACTCCGCGACCGTCAATCGTATGAGTTCGCGCTCGTCTCTGCGGCAGTAGCGGTCGCCGTCGATGGGCGGCGCGTCCGCTCCGGGCGGCTCGCGCTCGGCGGCGTGGCGGCGAAGCCGTGGCGCCTTACGGCGGCCGAAGCGGCGCTGCGCGGCGCTTCGCTCGATGATCCCGGCGCACTTGCACGGGCGATCAGCGCATCTTTCGGCGACGCTCGGCCGCTCGCGCACAACGCCTTCAAAATTGAGCTTGCGCAGCGCGTCGCGTTACGCGCGCTGCAGACCGCGGGAGCACGAGCATGAATGCCGTGGGACAGCCGCTCGCGCGCGCCGAGGGGCGGCTCAAGGTGAGCGGCCGGGCCTGCTATACGGCCGATCGGCGGTTTTCGGGCGCCGCGCACGCCGTCATCGTCCACAGCCCCATTGCCAACGGCCGGATCCTGTCGATCGACACGAGCGCCGCGGAAAATGCCTGCGCGCTGGCGGTCTTCACCCATCTCAACCTGCCGCGGATGAATCCGACACCGAAGCCGTGGAGCCACCTCCGCCCGCACGGGCAGGGGCATCTGCCGCTTCAGGACGATAAGATCTACTACGCGGGCCAGCCGGTCGCGCTGGTCGTGGCGGCGACCCGCGACCAAGCCGCGCATGCCGGGACGCTGATCAAAGTCGAATACGAGGCATCACCGCCCATTGTCTTCGGCCGCGAAACCGCGAGAGAGGCGATCGACCCGCCGCAGTTTCTCTGGCCCGTCGCTTCGGCGGTGGGCGACGCCGAACGCGGGATCGCAGCCGGCGCGGTGCGGATCGAACAGACCTACAGCACCGCCGATCGCCACCACAACCAGATGGAGCCGCACGCCACGACAGCAATGTGGGACGCCGACGGCTCGCTCACGCTCTACGAGACGACCCAGCACCTTTATGGGACGCGGGAGCTGATTTCGATCGTACTCGGCATCCCAGCCGAGAAGATCACGGTGATTTGCGAATATCTCGGTGGCGGCTTCGGCGGCAAGGCCTATGTCTGGCCGCATACGCTGCTGGCGAGCCTCGCTGCAAAGCTTCTCAACCGACCCGTCCACCTGCAGCTCACCCGCGCCCAGATGTATGCCATGGCCGGACACCAGGCGGCGACGATTCAGACGATCGCGCTCGGCGCCGACGAAAGCGGCAAGCTCACCGGCATTCGCCACGACAGCATCTCGCCGAGCTCGATGTTCGACAACTACATCGAATACGCGGCGCTCTCGACCCGCTCGCTGTGGCGAGCAAGCGGCGGAATCGCGACCAATCACAAGATCGTGCATGCCCATCGCAACACGCCCACCGCGATGCGCTCGCCGCACGAGGCGCTGGGGCATTTGGCGCTGGAAGGCGCCATGGACGAGCTTGCCTACGCCGCCGGCATCGACCCGGTCGAGCTGCGGCTGCGCAACGACACCGAGATCGACCCGCATAGCGGCCGGCCGTTTTCGACGCGCGCGATGCGCCAATGCCTCATGGAGGGCGCGGCGCGTTTCGGCTGGGAGAAGCGCTCTCCCGAGCCGCGCTCGATGCGGGAGGGACGCTATCTCATCGGCCAGGGCATGGCGTCGGCGATCTACACGCATTGGCGCTGGCCGGCGCAGGCGCG
>DATJLY010000501.1:0-2526 GCA_035509095.1 Allostellaceae bacterium
AGTACTGCTCTGAATTGATCGACAACGCGATGCTCGTGAGCGCGTATGACCTTCACTACGAAAAAATTAGCCCCCCGTTTGATTGTAACCGTCCGTTAGGGGCCGCCTTGCGCGTCGTGGCGTGATCCGTCTTGTTGTGCAGCGGTGCAAGCACTGGAGCTTGCACGGGTGGAACAGACGGTGCGGTGACGATGAGCCGAGTTGAGGTTCTGTCTGGCCCGGGGCGGCGGCGGCGGTGGAGCGCGGAGCAGAAGCGGTCGATCGTTGCGGAGGCTTTCGCGCCGGGCGCTTCGGTGTGCGAGGTGGCGCGGCGCATGGATGTCGTGCCCGGGCAGATTTATCGCTGGCGGCGTGATCTGCGGAACGCGGCGGCGGGGTTTGCCGAGGTGGTTGTGGCCTCAGGGGCGGTCGAGCGCCCGGTGGCGAGCCCTCCGGCGCTGGAGATCGAGCTCGGCCGGGAGATTCGGGTGCGGATTGCGGCGACGGCGCCGCCGGGGTTGGCGGCCGTCATCGTCAAAGCGCTGGTGGCACGATGATCGCGGTGCCGAGCGGGGTTCGCGTGTGGATCGCGGCCGGGCATACCGACATGCGGCGCGGCATGCACAGTCTGGCGCTCCAGGTGCAGGAGGCGTTGAAGCGCGATCCGCACGCCGGCGATCTCTACGTGTTTCGCGGGCGCGGCGGCTCGTTGATCAAGATTCTCTGGCACGACGGCATCGGCATGTCGCTCTATGCCAAGCGGCTGGAGCGCGGGCGGTTCGTTTGGCCGCGGGCGACTGACGGCGTCGTTTCGATCTCGGGCTCACAGCTCGCCTGTATGCTGGACGGCATCGATTGGAGAAATCCGCGGCACACATGGCGCCCCGCGGCGGCCGGATGAGGCCTCCGAGTCACTTGGCCGCAGCCTGTCCGGCGCGGAATCTGTGGCCCGAATCGGCGCCGATGTGCTGATGTCGCCGTCATGGCCGAGGCGGCGGATCATGGTCCCGAGGACGCGGCTTTGCTGCAGGCGGCGCTCACTGAGACGCGCGCCAGGCTCGCGGGCGCGGAAGCGCTGATCGAGCACCTGCGGTTGGTGATCGCCAAGATGAAGCGAGCGATGTACGGGCCGCGCTCGGAGCGCAGCGAGCGCCTCCTCGGCCAATTGGAATTGCAGCTCGAAGAGGTGGCCGCGGCCGCGGGCGAGGACGAGGCGAAGGCCGAGCCGAAGCGCGTCGAGGTCCAGGGCTTCACGCGGCGCCCGGCTCAGCGGCGCAACTTTCCCGCCGATCTGCCGCGCCGGCGGATCGTGCATCCGGCGCCCACCGCCTGCCCGTGCTGCGGCAGCACCAGGCTCTCGAAGATCGGCGAGGACATCACCGAAACGCTCGACGTGGTGCCGCAGCAATGGTTCGTGACCGAGCATGTGCGGGAGAAGTTCAGCTGCCGGGCCTGCGAGACGATCGCGCAGCCGCCCGCGCCCTTCCATGCGATCGCGCGCGGCTTCGCCGGGCCGAGCCTCTTGGCGATGATCCTGGTCGACAAGTATGCCAATCATCAGCCCTTGAACCGCCAGAGCGAGCAATTTGCCCGCGAGGGGATCGAGCTCGCGGTTTCGACGATGGCGGACCATGTCGGGGCCTGCGCCGCGGCGCTGACGCCGCTTTACGAGCTCATCAAGACGCACGTCTTCGCCGCCCAGCGCCTTCACGGCGACGACACCACCGTGCCGGTGCTGGCGAAGACGAAGACCCGGACCGGGCGGATCTGGACCTATGTCCGCGACGACCGTCCCTTCGGCGGCCGCGCGCCGCCCGCCGCCCTCTTCTTCTACTCGCCGGACCGCGCCGGCATTCACCCCGAGCGGCATCTCGCGGGCTATCGCGGCATTCTTCAAGCCGACGCCTATGCCGGGTTCAATGCGCTCTACGCGCCGGAGCGAAAGCCGGGGCCGGTCACGGAGGCCGGATGCTGGGCGCATGCGCGGCGCAAGCTGTTCGAGCTTGCCGACGTTGCCGCCGCCGGGCGCGGGCGGAAGCCGGTGACAATCTCGCCGCTCGCCTTCGAGGCGGTTCGGAAGTTCGACGCCATCTTCTCGGCAGAGCGCGCGATCAACGGCTTGTCGCCGGAGGAGCGCGTGGCCGCGCGCCGCAAGGACATCGCGCCCTTGGTGAACGATCTCATCAACTGGATGAGGGGAGAGCGGGCCAAGCTCTCGCGCCACAACGAAGTGGCCAAAGCCATGGACTACCTCTTGAGGCGCGTCGACGTCTTCACCCGCTTCCTCGAGGATGGCCGCATCTGCCTCTCGAACAATGCGGCGGAGCGCGCACTGCGCGGAATTGCCCTTGGCCGGAAGTCCTGGCTATTCGCCGGCTCCGATCGCGGCGGCGAGCGCGCCGCCCTCATGCTGACGCTCATTCAAACGGCAAGGCTCAATGAGGTCGATCCTCAAGCCTGGCTCGCCGATGTGCTCGCCCGCATCGCCGATCACAAGATCACGGAGCTGGCCGCGCTGCTGCCCTGGAATTGGCGCCGCCCCATCGT